>CBDUKY010000499.1:0-2445 GCA_965367925.1 uncultured Pseudomonadales bacterium
GAGGGTGCGTTATCAAATTGATCAGATCCATCCTCGACTTGAACAACTAGACTGCATTATTTCCTCCGCAAGCGGATGTGGTGTGACCATAAAAGAATACCCATCCATGTTCAGCGATGATCCTGTTTACAAGGCTAAAGCCCTGGCGCTGGTTGAGAAGGTAGCCGATGTCAGTGAATATCTCGCGGATTTTGAATTTCAATGTGAGCCAATGGCGATTGCCGTGCATACACCCTGCACTTTGCAGCACGGGCAAAAGTTGCCAAATACAGTCACGGAAATATTAAGCAGGGCTGGTGCTTCGTTAGTCGAGGTGGAAGAAAAACATCTGTGCTGCGGTTCAGCAGGTACCTATTCTGTGATGCAACCAGCCATTGCTAATCAACTGACTGAGCGTAAGATCAAGCATCTTCAAGCCAACAAGCCTGATGTGATTGTCACAGCAAATGTTGGCTGTCAGATGCAATTGGCTGCAGAGGCAGGTGTGCCTGTTATGCACTGGGTAGAGTTTCTAGCGAGGCATGGATAGAAGCCGGGTTTGAAATATTCTAGAGCGGCCAGTTTTCCATTGCTTCATCAATGAGTACCTTCACATCCCTCGGTCTTAGTACCTGCGCGTCAACGGAAGCAAGGGCTGCAGCTTCGAACTTTTTGAGAAATGTTTGTTTATCCCCGTATAAGGTTTCAACCTTCGCGTCAGTAAAAGGATAGGAAGAGCCATCTAGTAGGGCAAAGATACCTTCTGCTTTTGGTACAGCACTATTTGTAGCAAGTGGCACTTCCACTTGCGGTAGTCGAATCCCACCTGTTGCAATGCCGTGTTCATCTCGAATCACCTGACCATCGTCGGTGAAATCTAACCTGGGTTGAATTGGCGGTAGGACCTTATCCGTAAGCCAGCGATGCATATGGTAGTAGACCGCATCGTAGAGCAATCCCATGGGAATCCCATTAATGCCGTCTGGTTGTGCTCGACCTTTAATTTGATCTCGTGCTTGCATGGCCTGACGAGTTGCTTGTGTCTGCTGGGATACGTGGCAGGTACCAGCCGATTCCCAGTATCGAAAGGTGACACTGTCAGGTTGTCTGACACTAAAACAGGAGATCGCTTCGAGTTCTGAATTCACCACGAAGATGGGTACGCCAGTATCATCGCGAATCAGGTTTTGCCCCATGAGTCGATCTTCAGGTGCCGAGGCATCTGCCGTATTGATGTTTACCACGGCATCACCTACTTCAAGGGGCGTACCGCGTCCAAAATAGATGGCGAGAATAAAGCCGTCCAGTGCGTGGGTAAGGGGTTGAATTGCGTTAATGTAAGTTGCCAGCCGACCTGCTGATTGCGAAGCGCCGAAAGCAACCACATGCTTAACATCGAGCCCGGCCATGGGATCAATATCACCGCGTCTATCGCGACCAACAGCGATTGCCGCCTGGGTAAAGACATCGTAGGAGCAGTCATCTGTTGGGATTGAAAGCCCCTCGTATCGCTCTGGATCCCAGTTCAATAGACCTTGATTTGCTGGTGGTAAACCATCAATGCCTGCTTTTTGGGTCGTTAAACAGACCAGTGCATAGCCATTTTCAAATAACTCCAGACTCTCGGCGCCAAAGAGATCATAACCTGCTGTGACATTGTTCCAGGTCAGTATGACGGTGCCGTTAAATTTGTCCGGATCTTGTGGACGATAGACGATAAATCTGGTTTTAAATTCAACTGTGCCAGACGCCTCAGCCTGCCAGTGGCCATCACGGCGCGACTGGGAGTTATCTATATCACGGTAACATTGTGCGACCCCTTCAAGGATGTACTCGGCTTCTTCATAGCCAAGACTCGCGATATCACGAAGAGATGCGCCGAAAGGCCAGTTGTGTTTACCAGCAGTAATTGGACCAGCCACGGTTGATGTTGTTTGCGCTTTAATGGTCATGGATTCCCCCTGTTTACTTTGGTGTTCCAGCTATGTCGGGTTTGCCGGTTGAATATGGTGAGTATGTATCTGAAGCTTGTGTTGTGCCCACATAGTCCAGCGCTTGTTTTACACAGGTTGCTATGGGTTGTCTCGCGTCGATGACGAGATAGTCAGAAGTAGGGCGTTTCATATTGGCAGCCCATTCGCTTATCACCTCCGCAGCATCGCGAGGCTGATTACCCTGATGCGTTATTTTTCCGGTTGCGCCCCTCAATTGAGCTGGTTTACTCTGACGCTGAGTTAGCCTTTGGTCTAAGAGTGCCAGATCATCCAGCTGACACTCAATATATTTGTAAATTGCGCCCTGGATTGCTGCAGTTGATAGACCAAAATCCAGTAGTTCTGTGTACAAGCAAGGGCTATCGATAATGACGTTTTGACCTGATGCTAGCAGTCTGGATGCCAGCGCTTTTATTGTTTCGTAAGAGGCCTTACCTGCCAGATCATTTTCAATACCGACACTTAAAATAGC
>CBDUKY010000500.1:0-2440 GCA_965367925.1 uncultured Pseudomonadales bacterium
TAAGCGCTTTGCTCACGACGAGACTGGCTACACCTATATCGAGCAGTTCCCCTGTTTCAATATCAAGGGATGGTAGTAGGCGACTTTCGATCCATACTTCCCCTGGTGATGGTCCATATTCGACCACTTCCCCCATTTCGAAAGCAGCATCGGAAATAATAAGATCACCCCGTAGCGGGTATCCATTACTAACAGCTTTGACCGACGTGAACTGGGCTCGATCAGCAGAAAATACCATCGAGACAAAGCTCAGGGTTTCTGCTGTTTGAAGGTTAAGCCGCCTGGCTTCTGCAAGGAACTCTGGCGGCAGAGGACTGCGTCCGCTAATCACCTTGTCAGCAGCAAGAAACGATGCTGACTCTTGAACCAGCGCTTTTTGTAACCTGTCTACAAATAGAGTGATAGTTGTCACTGTGGCCACAGCAATGACCAGAGAACTCAAAAGTAGCGTCAATTCACCAGAGCGCCAGTCTCTCAGCAATAGTTTTAGCGCAAGAAATACATTCATCCAGCAGATGCCTCACCAGCTGATTCATTATTGACAATCATGCCAAGGGCAATCTGGATCGACCTGTCACATCGCGCCGCGAGTCGTTCATCATGGGTAACCAGCACCAGCGTTGTGCCAAATTCTGCATTTAGATCAAAAAGCAGATCGATAATATGTCCACCGGTGACCGTATCTAGATTCCCAGTCGGTTCATCAGCAAATAAGATTTCAACGGAAGATGCAAAGGCCCGCGCGATGGCAACACGCTGCTGCTCACCACCAGAGAGTTGGCGTGGATAGTGATGCATGCGATGTTCAAGTCCAACCCGTTTAAGCAGTTCTCTCGCCGTTGCCTCGGCATCCGGGTCACGCTTCAATTCAGACGGTAACATGACGTTCTCAAGGGCCGACAGGCTGCCTAGCAGTTGAAACGTCTGGAAAACGAATCCCACCATCTCTGCCCTGACGTTAGCCCGCTTCTCTTCATCCATCGACGTAATCAAATGACGGCCAAGATAGATCTCGCCCCGGGTTGGCACGTCCAGACCAGCAATCAGACTGAGCAAGGTGGTCTTGCCCGACCCTGATGCACCAACTATCGCAACAGACTCCGACTTCTTGATTTCGAGATCGATCCCTTTCAAGATGGTCAATTGACCTTCAGAGGTAGCCACGGTCTTACTAAGATCCACGGCTTTAATAATGATTTCAGACTTATTCATCAATATGGTTACCAGAATCGCTTTCGCAATCTTCCTTAGTGTTTTATGGGTATCTGGTAGTTACGCAAAAACACCCACAATAGTTGTCTATGGCGACAGTATTAGTGCTGCCTATGGTATGGCCCCAGAATTGGGTTGGGTAAATTTACTATCAAGTCAATTAATCGAACTCGCCCCTCAATATGAGGTTATCAATGCCAGTGTCAGTGGTGAAACGACCGGTGGCGGACTGGTTAGACTACCCAAAACAATCTCAATACACCAACCAGACATCCTAATACTCGAACTCGGCGGTAATGATGGCTTGCGAGGTTATCCGATTGACAAGATAGAATCCAACCTCACTGAGATGGTCCGAATTGCACAAGCGGCGGGCGCCAGGGTTATGTTAATTGGGATGGTGCTACCACCAAACTATGGCAAACGCTATACCAGAGCCTTCGAACAGGTGTTTACGAAAATCGCCGAGGCCAATAATCTTGCCCTTGTACCGTTTTTGCTTGATGGGGTAGCTACATCGGAAAGCTTATTACAAAGAGACGGTATACATCCCCGGCCAGAAGCCCAGGCCTTGTTGCTCGAGAATATTTTGCCTACCTTGCTGACAGTGCTTGAAGAAAACAGCACCGACGATTCCGCGACCACTAGCCAGTAGTTGGCATCTAAAAGAGGGTCAATTGGGTAGGTGATGCACCGCGATTTGCGAGCAGTTTTTCATGTACCCGCCAATCCGGCATCGCTTCATCCATGAGCCGATAAAATGCTCTGGTGTGATTGAAATGCTCTAGATGACAAAGCTCATGAACTATCACCATATCTATCGCCAATTCAGGTTTCTGCACCAACATGGTATTCAGGCATATTTCTCCGGTACTAGAACAGCTACCCCAACGAGCTTTCATTCGCCTGACTCGCAAACCAGTTGGTACAACACGCCTCGGGAACTGCTCAACACAATGAGCTAGACGATGCGGAAATAATTTCTCTGCTTGCTGGCGGTAGAATTTGAATAGTTGTTTTTGCACACTTTCTTTTTCATCAGGTGCCTGACAAGAAAGACAAAGACGACCACCTAGCAGTTCAGCAGAGCCACGACCTTTACTTAACGACAACGGATAGGCTTGCCCAAGATACAGATGCATATCGCCATTGGCGTAACCTGGTGCAACAACCTTTGGCTGATCTGCAAACTTCCTGATCGCATCCACCATCCAGTCCAGGCGTTCAT
>CBDUKY010000501.1:0-2433 GCA_965367925.1 uncultured Pseudomonadales bacterium
TGAGTTCTCGCTCCAGTAACTGGGCAGAGCCCCTAATGCCACCAAGGGGGTTTTTAATTTCGTGCGCAAGTCCGCGAATCATCTGCCGGGTTACCTGTTGCTGGGTTGATACGGATTCATCTCTATCTATTTTTAGATATCGGTCCAGCGGGTAGAGTTCTAGCAAAACCATCGAGCCATGCTCGTCTTTGACAGGGGTGATGAAATAATCACAGGTCACATGGTTTCCACTAATCAGTTCGAGTCGGACCTTTCGACCTGTATAGTTTTGGCTGGTCGTGAGGGCTTCAAGCAGGATCGACTCAAGGTCGCCTGCCACTTGAAATACGTCACCGAGATGCTGTTCCCGCACGCGATTACCTGAAACTTCAAGTAAGCTCTCGGCGGATGCATTGAGGAAGTTCAGCCGTAGCTGGTCATCCAATGCAATCACAGCAATGTTCAAATTGTTGATAATGTCATCAGTCATATTGATTACCAGAGCAGCGCGATGCTCGATGGCTGGCTTAAATGGTGCGGTGATGTGCGTTATCCAATGGGTTTGGTAACTCTAGTAGCAAAAACCAAACCAGAATCTAAACCCTTGGAATACGTGGGCTGTACAGGGTGAGTCTAGCGGAAAAGATTATTGTACGCACTAAAATGGTGCGCAAGGCTGTTTGACGTTGCTAATTTGAGCGGCGCAGCAGGATCGAATGGCGTAGCAGGGTAACGGAAACGCTATTGCTGGACTGCAACACCTCCGATGACTCGTCTTCGACAATCTGTAACTGAAAGCTGTGTGTGCCGCGATCCAGGTTCGAGAGCTGTATGGGGGCTGCACTCTTCTGGGTTTTAGTCAGGCTGCCATCAACTAGCAGTTCGATGGAGTGGTTGCTCTGTAACGCGGGGTCCAGCTTAAAACTAATTTGTAGATCCCCAGGATTGCTCCGTACAGCGGTGTCAGTAATTGGGCTGGTGATCATGAATTCCGTATAGGCGGTGCTGAGCTCTGGCTGTTCTGGCTCGCTGGTTGATGGCAAGGCATAAGTCTTCTTTGTCGTCGTATAGTTAACCGAGTCGGGGACCTCAATTTCCTCGGCATCTTCTGGTCCCTGATCGCTATACACCACATTGCCATTGGCATCCTGGGATTTATACACCTTCTTGTCAGCGCTGAACGCAACGCTTGTGAGTAACAATATACAGAGCCCGGTAATTAGTCGCATAGGATCGTTTGGTTTCCAATTCGATGGCTTATTGTCGCACAAATAAAAAGCCCTGATCATTGCTGATCAGGGCTTTTGTGAACCAGTTAACCTGAAGCCGTTGAAGGACTACACAGAGTAGTACATCTCAAATTCAACAGGGTGAGTTGTAGAGTTCAGTTTAGTCACTTCTTCCATCTTGAGATCAATATAACCGTCAATCTGTGAATCAGTGAATACATCACCTTCAGTTAGGAAGCCACGGTCTGCATCAAGATGATCCAGGGCCATTTCTAGTGAAGAACAGACTGTTGGCAAGTCTTTAAGCTCTTCAGCAGGCATGTCGTAGAGATCTTTATCGAGTGGGCCAACTGGCTCAATCTTATTCTTAATGCCGTCAAGTCCAGCCATCATCATGGCGGAGAACATCAGATATGGATTCGCAGTTGGATCACCAAATCGTGCTTCGATACGTACACCCTTAGGACTGCCGCCCTGAACATAAGGAATTCGAATGGAAGCCGAGCGGTTACGCGCTGAGTAGACCAGCATTAATGGCGCTTCAAATCCAGGTACCAGACGTTTGTAGGAGTTTGTTGATGCATTAGAGAAAGCATTGATGGCGCGGGCATGCTTGATAATACCGCCGATGTACCAGAGTGCTTCTTGTGAAAGATTACCGTAGCCATCGCCAGCAAAGGTGTTAACACCATCTTTCCAGATAGACTGGTGAAGGTGCATGCCGTTGCCGTTGTCACCTACCAGTGGTTTAGGCATAAAGGTTGCGGTCTTACCGTAAGCGTGAGCCACATTAAGGACGCAATACTTATAGATTTGTACCTCGTCAGCCTTGGCTGTCAGGGTGTTGAAGCTAACGCCAATTTCACACTGGCCAGCCGTACCAACTTCATGGTGATGCAAATCAACATCCAGGCCCATGGCCTCCATTGCAGCACACATAGAGTTTCGAATATCGAGGAGTGAATCGACAGGCGGAACGGGGAAATAACCGCCTTTCACACCAGGCCGGTGAGCCATGTTGCCGCCTTCAAATGATTTAGCCGATGACCATGCTGCTTCTTCAGATTCGATCTGGTACATGGCGCCACTGATGTCAGCTTTGTATTTCACATCATCAAAGATGAAAAACTCAGGTTCTGGACCAAAGTAGGCGGTATCACCGATACCTGTAGTCTTCAGATAAGCTTCTGCACGCTTTGCGATTGAGCGTGGATCACGTTCGTAG
>CBDUKY010000502.1:0-2419 GCA_965367925.1 uncultured Pseudomonadales bacterium
CCCGGACTTAATCGTCTGGGTAAAAAATGGCGAACAAAGTGAATTCGTCCAATCAGCAGCAACAGTTACGCAAAATATTCGCCAGCAATCATTTAGTGAACTCAAGGCAGAGGCGGCATTTAGATTAGGTAACTTCTTCAGGGAACATGGTTACTCCGTGAATGCTGAGGAGTACTGGGAGGAAGCAAGATCTCTCAATCCAGATAGTGTGAACTATTTTCGCCAGAACCTTACCCTCTCCGAAGAAGGCTCTGCCGGCGAGTCCTTTAGAAATTTTGTTTCAGACTATGTCTCAGCAGGTAAAGACTACTATCGACCGCTGGACCTTGAACAGAAGTAGGCGGCCATTAACTGTTAGAAAAGCATGACGCTTCATAAAGACGCGCCATGCTTTTTTCGCTAATCATAATTGAAAATATGCCGATAACTGTGCCAGCAATCTGCCCCTAACCAACGCAACGGATGGTGAATTCAAGGCGGCGTTCAGTTTGCTGATTATCTACCATGAGTAGATAAATGCCGGGGGGCAGCATAGGAAACTCAATATTAACATAGCATTCATCGTCAGCATCCTGATCGACCTCTAGCAGCACCGTCGATGATTCATCTTTCAGCACCAGATGATACTCTGTCTCAGCGGGGACTGGCCCAACATCAATCGCGAGCACAACAGGTACTCTTGGCTTAACGGATATTTCACTCGCCTGGCCACGACGCATTCCTTCAACATACATGACTTGTGGAATCATAAATGCTGGCGGGATTTCGGTCTTGTCCTCGTCATCAATATTCACAGTAGCGCTGGCCCCGGCTTTCGCACCCCGCCTGAGCGCTAGTTCTACGCGAACATCTTCTTGTAAGGCAGCATCAACTAACAGTTGCAGTTCGAAATTTTCTACTTCCGCAGCTGTTAAGCGATTTGCCACATAGTCAGGAACCTGATCGCTCAAATCCATATAATCACGGTTCAGGTGGTCTTTCATCCTAAATGACCTCCTCATTGGTTGTTCTGAATTGATATAGAAGTTTAAAACGCGCCCGGGCACGATGAATCACTCGATCATAGTGCGCATCACTCAAGTCGAGCGCTTCACAAATTTCTTTCTTAGAATGATCAAGCACATAAGAACGGGTAAGAATTTCCTTGTCTCTGTCGACTTTCATATCCGTGATAACTTCATGTACAAAATCTATTTCAGCCTGGCGAATTGCATTTTCCTCAAGGCGTGCCTCAATCGTTAGCTCGCTTTCATCCACGGCAAACTTCTCTGCCTGGGTGCTAGATTTCCGCAACCAACCAAGATAAACAAACTTTCCTGTTTGATACACAAACGCAGCGAGGCTTTCAGGACGCTCAATACCGCGAGTACGAAGACGCTTTATCACCGTCATCAGGGTGTCTTGAGCAAGATCTTCTGCAAGATGTGGGTCACCGGAGCGCTTGGTTAACATGATCACAAGACCAGGTAAAAACCTTCGCACCAATTCAGCCTCACACACTGGATCTGACGCACGAACACCTATCGCAAGCTGTTCATTACTCATCGAAGCTGGATTTTTATTATTCAACGATTTTCTAACCAACAAAGCCGTTAGTTTTGGCAATATACCAACTTCTGATCGAATTTCACGCAACATCGTCAATCTCCAACATTAATTGGTGTCGAATATTTGTGGTATGAAATAAATAACCCGCCCAATATGACGGATGCTTGTAGCGTGTTTCTTGTTTCAATCTAACCTGAGCAATGGCTAATGCGTTCGCAGGCTGCCTTGATATCACCAGATCCTGATAGAAAAATTTCATTAAGGTGGCAGATGCTCTATCGCTAACTGGCCATAGGGTAGAGATAACACTCGCGGCTCCTTGAGACAGAAAGCCACGGCTAACACTCATATAACCTTCACCATCTAGATGCTCGCCTTTGCCAGTGTCACAGCCACTGACAACCACCAGTTCATTATTGAATTGATTACCAATCATATCTGTCAGTGAGACAAAACCATTTTCATCGTCGTCTGCAGCCGACAAGACGATGCCAACGATGTCACTAGCCTCCGCGGCAAAGTAACCATGTGAGGCAATATGCAATACATGCGCATTTTTGACATCTTCACGTAACAGATTGCTTTTAGATGCTTCTGCACCAACAAATGTGGCACATCTGGATTCACCAAAGGTACGCCGAATACTATTCGCTTCCTCAGCAGTCCAGGGCAGGCGCTGCAAACTATCAGCCCAGCCACGCATGCTATCAGCCGAATCTGGCTTCTCATCTGTGGCTTTCCCGTTACCAGACAAGTAGTTTGCCTGCTCACCGGTCGAAGCCTCTTCTGTTGTAAATATGGGATCAGCCAGAATTGCGACATCTAGATCTGCAGATGTTGGAACCCGCTCCTCTGCAAGGCTTGCGATCGA
>CBDUKY010000503.1:0-2393 GCA_965367925.1 uncultured Pseudomonadales bacterium
CCTCTATAGCATCTATGACAAGATGCGCAGCAAGCGTCGTTCTTTCAATGAGATTATGGATGTCTACGCCTTTCGGATTATCGTTGACAAGGTAGACACCTGTTATCGAGTCCTTGGCGCCGTACACAACCTTTACAAACCCGTTGCCGGTCGATTCAAAGACTATGTCGCCATTCCCAAGGCCAATGGCTACCAGTCTTTGCACACCACCCTTTTCGGTATGCACGGCTTACCTATCGAAATTCAAATCCGCACCACGGAAATGGAAAAGGTCGCCAACAACGGTATTGCTGGTCATTGGCTTTATAAGGCCAACGATGACTCCATCGCTGGCAGCCACAAACGCGCTCGCGAATGGATGAAGGGTCTACTTGAAATTCAGCAAAGCGCCGGTAACTCGCTAGAATTTATCGAAAATGTGAAGATCGATCTGTTCCCAGACGAGGTTTACGTCTTTACCCCAACAGGGCAAATTTACGATCTCGCCCAGGGCGCAACGCCGGTGGATTTCGCCTATGCTGTTCATACGGACATCGGTAATACCTGTGTTGCTTGTCGTATAAATCGCCGCCTTGCACCACTTAGTGCAACCCTGGAAAGTGGCCAGACAGTTGAGATTATTAAAGGGCCCGGTGCCCAGCCAAACCCAGACTGGTTAAGCTTTGTCATTACAGGCAAGGCCCGGAGTGGTATTCGGCACGCACTCAAACATCAACAAAAAAATGAATCCATTGCCCTGGGGAAACGACTCATCGAAAGATCCCTGAATTCCCACGCCCTTACCTTCGACGAGATTACCGAAGCGCAATGGCATAAGGTATTAGAAGAGCGGAACTTACCGTCTATGGAGAGCTTGCTGGAAGCTGTGGGCCTTGGTAACCAGATGGCCTATGTAGTTACCCGATCTTTGTTCTCAGACAAGGACGAAGAAACGAACAAAACAGTACGACACACACCGCTCGCCATTATGGGTACAGAAGGGCTAGTTGTTACCTATGCTAAATGTTGTAAGCCAATCCCTGGTGACCCAATTATCGGCCATATCAGCGCTGGCAAAGGCATCGTGATTCATACTGAGTCTTGTCGTAATATCCATGAGTTGCGAGACAAACCTCAGGAAACCATGTCCGTGCGCTGGGATCCTAATGTCGAACAGGAATTCTCTGTTGAATTGCGAATTGAATTGGAAAATGAAAAGAGCATTATCGCAACACTGGCGAGTACCATCACAAATGCAGATGCCAATATTGAGCGGATGAATATGGTCGAAAAGGACGCAGCACTTTCGATCGTTAATATGGTGTTTGCGGTAAGAGATCGTGTCCACCTGGCAAATGTCATTAAACGTCTACGGACTATTCGCAGCATCAACAAGATTACCCGATCGCGGGGATAGAGGTTTACGCCACTTGAAAACATTTATCGCAACTGACAATGCACCCGCTGCAATTGGCACCTATTCACAAGCCGTCGCCTATCAGAACACACTCTACATCAGCGGCCAGATCCCTCTGGACCCGGCTACAATGGTGCTCGTCGATGACGGTATCGAAGCACAAATCGAACAGGTGTTTAAAAATCTAGCAGCTGTCTGTGAGGCGGCAGGTGCAACCCTTGATGACACCATCAAGTTCACAGTTTACCTGACTGACCTTGGACATTTTCCCCTGGTAAACGAGGCCATGCAGGCGCGACTTAAAGCACCTTATCCTGCCCGTGTCGCGGTGGAAGTCAGCAAACTGCCAAAGGGCTCGGAAGTAGAAGTCGACGCGATTGTTGCATTAGGTAACTAGTGCCTAAAGCGCTCGACCAGGCGAACATCACAACCCTCAAAGGTGTCGGGCCAGCCCTTGCTGACAAGTTAGCAAAGATTGGTATCACGACGCTGCAAGATATCCTTTTTCATCTACCCATCCGCTATGAAGATAGGACCAGGCTAACGCCAATTGGTAGCTTACGTCCCGGAGACACGGTGGTTGTCGAGGGTGAAGTAAAAGGTTGTGATGTCACCTTCGGCCGTCGTCGTAGCCTACTGGTTCTCATTCAAGATCAAACTGGATTGCTAGCCCTGCGGTTTTTTCATTTCTCGAAGGCTCAACAAAATGGACTTGCCCGTGCTGGCACCATTCGCTGCTTTGGTGAAATACGCAAAGGCGCTGCGGGTTTAGAGATGTATCACCCGGAATACACCACTGAAACGTCTGCCCTTGAAGATACCCTAACGCCAATCTATCCATCGACGGAGGGCTTGACCCAGGCAAGACAAAGATCCCTTGTTGATCAGGTCATAAAATTAATGGATCAAGGTCAGGTTGTTCAAAACCTGGGCGGCCAATATCCGGAGCTTAGCACGCCAGATATCAACAGCGCCGTTAAGTTAGCCCACCGACCGG
>CBDUKY010000504.1:0-2385 GCA_965367925.1 uncultured Pseudomonadales bacterium
ATGACTTTGGTAGAGCCGCAGTAGGTGCAGCAATGATTGTCTGCCTTTTTAGTCCGGAGTCCTGTCAAAAGTAATTACCGGAACAAGTCCCCCGCGCCTATAAGCGCACTTCTTGTGCTTGCGAAAACACCTCAACACTGCAATGTGCTATTTCGCCCTATTGCCTTTCTGCGCCAACCACAGGCAATAGCAAATTAATACTATCTTTATGTGAGAGATCCCTCTGGCGCTTGACACAGATAGACATGATGTTACGCAAATACTGCTTATTGGTTTGTGTTTTTGCTGCTAGTGCCTGCTCAATTAATGGCCATGGGCTCTGGGGTGAGAGACAGATTAGCAGGAATACTACAGCGGAGTTGGTAACGATCAAAGGTAGAGGATTTAGCCTGATTACCTATCAAGGTTTTCAGATCAATCTTGGCAGCCAGGAATCGAGCTTTATCTATCCCTTACAACACAGTAGCACAAACTGCTTAGACCATGATTTCGATCCACTAATTAGCGTTGATAAACGTAAAAGTACTGACCGAGCGCCCTGGCTAGTGACATCAGAAAACAACGGTCTATCAGTCCAACTGGGGTTAAGCCAGATCGGCTTGAACCTTGGTGTAAGACATCGCCGGCAGCTGCTATTACCGGTAAATCGGGGGTTCGTATACGCCTACAGCAAGAACCTTGAACAGCAAATTAACCTGTGTACCTACGAGGAATATCAACATGATTAAGCGAATTATTCTACCAGGCGTGATTGCACTTGCCGCCTCTGGCTGTACCACGACTCACCTGGTCTATGTTCAGGAGTCTTCACTAGGTCTAAATGTGGGTGCGAGCACCGAGGGCGCAAATAAAGTATCGCTTGGTTGGGATCGTGATGTTTATGCGATCGTGCCGAAGAAAACTAAGACCGACGATGCCATGTCACTTGTCTCCGTTAACCGGGTAAAGATTTCAGGTCTAAGAGATATAGAAACATCTGAGTTCGTTGCTGGTGGCGCACCTGCCGTAACGCTGGTTAAAGACAAACAGGCAATTACCAACATGCGTAAAAAAATCTACTCAGAGGAGTAACGGCATATGTCTATGAGAATGTTATTTCTATTTATATCATCGAGCCTACTTGCAGGCTGCATGAACGCGGTTACCTACCATCACTCAGAACGATTAAGTATTGCTACTATTGAAAGCAAAGCCACAGATGTCCAGCAACCATTGCAGGGTAACGTTGGACTAAAATACCGAACGATTCTCGTCGCACCAGGTAAGAAACAAGCAACGGCAGGTGTCACGTCTGATCTAGGTGAATCCACGAGTGTCATCAGTGACTTCAACCTGATCCGGAAACCCAATGGTTTGTCGAGCACGACGACCATTACAAGTGCGTTTATTACCGGTGATGCAGCGATTGCAGCACCTGCAGCAACCGCTGCCGCAATATCTGGTGTTGGTAGTTCTGGTCCCTCCGATACAGCAGTGGACCGGGCTGAATTGCTCCGTCAGATTATGCGGAGTTTAGAAGGACTAAAAAACGACGGTGATAAAGTCGCTAAAAATCACATTGCCGATCTTGACCATCTCGCCGGTGCGCTTAAGGACCTGACCAGTGATATCGCTAGCCGTCAATACTACGACATAAGTGGCACGACTATCTCTAGCAACAATTCTCTCGTTGGAAAATACGACTTCTCTAACACGACGCCAAGATTCATTGATGCAATCAACTATGAAGCCGACCTGCGTGGTCAACTAAGTAGGATTGAAAAAATTGAAGCTGATTTTACAAGGTACAAATTGGCTGGTGTAGGGAGTTCCTTAACCGTTTCTGATATGAAAGCGATAAAAACTCGGAAAAAAGAAATTCGCGAAGAACTGCGTCAGTTCTTTAACCGGGTGGGTTCAAGTGCCTTGATTGATAGTGCAACCAGTTACATCACTGCGCACTTGTAATTTGAAAGAGGCTAAATCTATGGCAACTCAAACAATTAGTGACTATGACACAATCAACAAAAAGGCCACGACAGCGGTGGATTATAGTAGAGCCTTACGCATTGCGGCTGGTTGGATAGAGGATGATGGAAAAGGTGTTAGTCAGGCTAGCAGAAATGCTGACGATGACGCCTGGGTGCTGGAACTAATCTAGTATTTGATCGCCCGCTGCCAATCATTTTGATTGACTTTTTTAGGCAAAAAAAAGCGCAGATTTCCAAAGTAAAATCTGCGCTTTAGCACGAGTGCTAGTTAGAAGCTGGTTAGCCCCTCTGGTCAATCGGTGTGTATGGACGATTGTCTGGACCAATGTAGTCCGCACTTGGGCGAATCAATCGGTTGTTTGAGCGTTGTTCCATAACGTGAGCAGCCCAACCTGTCAGGCGAGACATCACAAAG
>CBDUKY010000505.1:0-2378 GCA_965367925.1 uncultured Pseudomonadales bacterium
CTGTAAATATTAAAACCTCTCTCTAGTTCCACTTGCAGTTTAAGCGAGTGCTGCGGCAAAGAAAAAAGATTATTGCCAGCTGACTAACGATTCCATTTTGGTTCGCTTGGTGCCGTATAATCTCTCATCTTATCTAACAGTTGATTCGAGTCGGTATCTATCTGCACCATATCGCGATGCGCAGCACGGACAAAGCCAGCCTCAACAGCCGTCTCGAAAAATTCCAGCAAGGCATCAAAATAGCCGTCCAGATTTAGCAACCCGCAAGGTTTAGCATGTATGCCTAGCTGCCCCCAGGTCAGGGTTTCAAACAATTCATCAAGGGTACCAAACCCGCCCGGCATGGCGATAAAACCATCGGCACGATCGACCATCACGGCTTTTCTCTCGTGCATGGAATCGACAATAATGAGTTCCGTCAGCCCATGATGGGCAACTTCCTTTTCCACCAGGGCTTTTGTGATTACGCCAGTAACCCGGCCGCCAGCAGCGAGCGCAGCATCGGCAATGATACCCATCAAACCCACACTACCGCCGCCATAAACAAGCTCTAAACCTTGCTCTGCTAGTTGATTACCTAGCTGCTCAGCCGCGGCGATAAAGTGCGGACTATTGCCCTTGTTAGCGCCGCAGTAGACACAAACTGATTTCATCATCAGATGACGCTACTCCTGACAATTGCCAATTGATTCATACTCGGCTTGATCAAATCCTGCCCGACCAAAAATTTGTTTGTAAGCCGCGCATTTGGCAGTCACGTCTGGGTAACTGTTATCTGCTAAGAAGCGTGTCTTGATGATATCCAGGGTCATAAGATCAGGGGTCATCCTGATACCCTTGTCGCGCGTGGTATCAAACACCATGAGGCGATTTTTCGAAGGTTCATTTTCCCAGGCTGTCCAGTGGACTTCTGTACCATCCCTGCCCTTACCAGGATTACCGCTATAGGCAAATTCAGCCCAGTAAGACATCATGGATTTAGACAAGGCATCACGTGCTTCGATGCCATCCGGGTCATAAATATCCAGCCCAAAGCCACCGTCAAAATTACCGAAAACAAAGGCGATTTCGAGACCGTGAGCAGCGCCCAGCGCTTTGGATAGATCAAAACCAAATACGGTTTTTTCCTCATCCCAGTCAAAGCGATAAGCGAATACAGGTTCGTCTTGCGCGCGCTTTAAATTGGCAGCAATGCTATCTACACCGCGAACCTTCCAGGAGTCGGCACCATAGCGTGCATCACGATCATAAGCCTCTTCATCCTTCAGGCCATATGGAATACCAAAGATGGTTTTAGTCTGGGTCCCAGACATCATCATAAACAGCTTCACCTCATCCCGATTTGTACCAAGGATGACTGGCGTTACATTGTAATTTTCCGCATCGGCGAAAATCTCCGAGGATGCGATATCAGTGGGAAGCACGTCACCATCACCGAATATTGCTGGCGCATCTAGCATGCCACCGATGGAACCCTGGTAGATGGAGAGTAATTGTTCTGCTGTTTGAGCGCGCAACAGCTCACGAACACCGGTTGACCCCATGTCTGATTGCAGCTTCTTGGCAGCTTCCCGATCATTTGCCTTGCCATCTCTTATGAGTATCCGATTAACCACCTCAGCGGAACTAAAGGTGTGGCCTGGTTCTTCAGCATCTATATAGTTTTGTGCACGAGAAAGCGGACTTACAAATAACCCACCACTCTGAACAATAGCCTTATGGTAAAGCCCTGCTGCATAGGGTGAAGCCATCATGGTCAATACATTGGCACCACCTGCGGATTCACCAAAGATTGTCACATTGTCTTTGTCACCACCAAAGTTCGAGATATTGCCCTGCACCCATTCAAGTGCCCGGACAATATCGAGGGTGCCATAGTTACCGGAGTTATCCGCACCAGAAAGTGTGGCTTGCTGTAATGCCGGATGACTAAACCAACCTAGTGGCCCAAGCCGATAGTTGATAGAGACCACAACAACCTGATGAGTCTCAGCAAGGTTTGCGCCCAGATAAGTCCTCGAGCCACCTTGACCTATTGAGTTACCACCACCATGAATCCAGAACATGACAGGCAGGTCTTTATCCTCAGCACCTGTAGGACTCCAGATATTGAGATAGAGGCAATCTTCACTACCTACCACCTTACCGTAAGATTCGGCGGGAACGCTGCTCAATACACTGCCGATTTGTGGGCAGACACTACCAAAACTTGTGCTTTCTCGTTCCCCCTCCCAGGCTTCTGGTGCAAGCGGTGCACGCCAACGTAAGTCACCAATGGGTGGACGGGCAAATGGAATCCCGAGCCAGGCTTTGCTGCCGTTAGGCTCTACATAGCCAACCACATCTCCGTATTGTGTAGATCGCAAGGTGGATTGATC
>CBDUKY010000506.1:0-2376 GCA_965367925.1 uncultured Pseudomonadales bacterium
GATGTCTTTTTCAGATGCGCAAAATACCGAGTTACCAGGGGTGATTATGCAGGTCGATGATGACTATGTTGAGGTCGATTTTAACCATCCTCTGGCAGGAAAGGTGATTATTTTTGAAGTTGATATTCTTGGCGTGGAACAAATTTCTAACGAGATTCTAAGGGTGAGTGGATAGTGAAAGTTAAACTTGCTAACCCAAGAGGATTTTGTGCCGGGGTTGATCGCGCGATTGAGATCGTAAACCGGGCAATCGAAAAGTTTGGGCCACCTATTTACGTTCGCCATGAAGTGGTTCACAACCGAACAGTGGTTGAGGAGCTTCGCCAAAAGGGTGCGATCTTTGTTGAGGAACTTGCTGAAGTACCTGCAGGGAGTCTGGTTATATTCAGTGCCCACGGAGTATCCCAGGCAGTTCGACGAGAAGCCGAGGAAAAAGATCTCCAGGTTTTTGATGCAACCTGTCCTTTGGTCACCAAGGTTCATAATGAAGTCCAGCGTTTCTCCAGGGAAAAACGTGAAACGATTCTAATCGGTCACGCTGGACACCCTGAAGTGGAAGGCACTATGGGACAATTTGAAGACGTTAGTCGAATTCATCTGATTGAAGACACGGCAGATGCTGACAAGGTGCAGTTAGCTGATCCATCCCATGTCTCATTTGTTACCCAGACGACCTTGTCAGTAGATGATACCGCCCAGGTGATTGATGCCCTCAAAGCTCGCTTCCCTGATATTAAAGGGCCGCGTAAAGACGATATTTGTTACGCAACCCAGAATCGTCAAGATGCAGTGAAGGAACTAGCTGCACAATGTGATTTGCTGCTGGTCGTGGGATCAGCGAATAGTTCGAATTCAAATAGGCTTCGAGAACTTGGTGAGCGGTTAGGTGTGCCGTCCTACCTAATTGATGATGAATCAGATATTGATCCGGACTGGTTATCTGCCAAGACGACCGTTGGGGTCACCTCTGGTGCCAGTGCGCCAGAAAGTCTTGTAGAACGCGTAATTGCACGATTAAACTGTATAGAGACTGTTGAAGTACAAAACATTGTCACTCGAGAGGAAAATATCGAATTCTCGCTGCCGAAAGAGCTACGCGAGTAAATCGTTTCGGCGAGATCGTCGCTGAACAGGACAAAACTATGAAATATTCCCTGAACAAAGTCAGTGCTGGTTACTCTTTAATTGAGTTGATGGTCGTGGTTGCCATTATCGGTATCATTTCTGCGATCGCCTATCCTAGCTACCAGTCTTATACCTGCGATACTTTTCGTGGACAGGCTGTTGCGGATTTGAAAGTCTGCGCGCTGGCCCTCGACCGCTACTATAGCGATGGATTTACCTATGTAGGGGCGACGATTGACGGCACTTCAGATTCTCTATGTGTTAATCAATCACCTACTGAAGGAAACAAGAAGTTCGATATTTCCCTGACCACGGTTACGGCCAATAATTACGTCATCCAGGCCGCACCCGCTGATGGCGAATCTTGCGGAAACACCATGCAATTGGCCGCAGATGGCACCTTTACCGAGCTATAACTGCATTACCATTCATACCGCTCATCCTCAAAAAGCGTAGCCTTATCACCCGCTAGCCCACAGGTGGCGGGATTCTCGTAGAATTTCGCTTCTAAAAATCTAATAGGGACCGATGACGTTGATCAATCGGCGAACAAGCGCGTTTAAATCTCGTGGTGTCACTCTGATAGAAATGATGGTCGGGTTGGTCATTATTGCTATCGGTATGACCGTGGCCGTACCAAGCTTCAACGGTATGATCGCCAGAAATAAAGTAGCGACAGATGTTAATGAAATGTTGCTCGCGGTTAACCTGGCCCGAAGTGAGGCCAGTCGAACCGGCGCCGGGGTCAGTGTCCAGGCGAGTAATCCAACCAGTGCTAATGAGTTTGGTGCAGGTTGGTGTGTGGTACCAAGCACCCAGACAGATTGTGCCGCAAACGTCATTCGTGCATTCCCAGGGGTTGATAGCAACGCCACGCTAGATTTTGTTGACGCAGATGGTGCGACGGCAATTGTCTTTAGTCCAAGAGGCGGGTTGGTTGGTTCCAACAGTATCAATATTGACTACTGCTATGAGGGCCAACAGGGCCGTCGGATCGCGATTTCTTTTATTGGCCGATCCAAGTCTCACAAACCTGACGACCCAGATGTAAATAAACGGCCGGACTGCTAGGAGAAAATTCATGATGCAACGAGAGCAGGGTTTTTCTCTGATAGAAGTGATGGTAGCGGTATTGATCGTCGCAGTCGGTATTTTAGGCGTTGCCGGTATGCAGGTAGTCAGCCTGCAACAGAATCGTAATGCGTTACTGCGAGATCAGGCCTTGCAGCTAGGGAATGACATTCTCGATCG
>CBDUKY010000507.1:0-2372 GCA_965367925.1 uncultured Pseudomonadales bacterium
TGCCAGCGCTTTTATTGTTTCGTAAGAGGCCTTACCTGCCAGATCATTTTCAATGCCGACACTTAAGATAGCGCTCTTGGTATCATCGTGATCCAGGATAATTGCATTGATTGCGGGCGCTATGGCAGTTGCAATTGTAGACTTCCCACTTCCAGGTACACCTGACATTTGAATGAGTAGCTGTGACATGTGATGGTATTTTTAAGCCGGGTTTACAGTCTAACCTCAAATCCTATTGAAAGTTCACCGTCGTTTTCTCGCCAGTAATTGACATAGGTATTGAAGTTTTTCCGCCATTGGTGGGTAAGCCCAATGCTAGTGCTGCTCTTATTCTGGTTGATAACATCCGATAAACCCCGTTGGGCATTTAGACTTGTCTTGCCCCGTGTGTAGCCTAAACTGATGAGGTAGCCAGTTTCTGTATCCGCACCAGGCGCATTTATTTGTTCCGATTGCTGGGCAAGAAAGCCAAGCTTCCAGGGGCCCGATTTATATCCCACACTCGCGCGAACACTGTCATAAACGCTGGTTGAGATTACGGCCCTGTCATTTTTACGCATGGCATGATCAATACCGAGGGCAAAGCGCCAGCTTTCCTGGGCATAGGTCACATTGACTGATTGGCTGGCGTCAAAATGGCTGTCAGCTGGCACATGCATGGCAAAGACCTGCCAACCACCCCATACAGGCGATGTGTATCCAAAAGCGTCTCTAGCCCTTACCTCACCGACAAATAGACTCGCTATATCGCCTTGCTGGTCATTGAATTGATCTACCTGGCCCTGGGCTTTTTTCAAGGGCGTATCGTGAGAACCCCAGAATAAGGTGCCGTGGCTACCAGAAATACCGATAAAGGAATTCCGGGTGCTGAGTAGGTTATTTAGCTCATCGCCACCGTGGGCGAGGTCCACACCTTGCTCAATTTGATAAACCATCTGCAATTTGTCGGTAACCGGCAGGCTACCTTTTACCCCAATGCGTGAGGCGTTGTTCCTTGCGTCATCGTTGCTGTCGCGAAAGACATAACTCAAATTGATTCGACCATAGATGTCGAAGCCGCTGGTGGCTTCGGCAAAAACCTCTTGCGCGGCGAGCAGCAAGACCACACAAAGGAAAATTGGATTTAGTGGGTGGGCTCTCAGTATCTGGGTTTCATTTTTTATCAAATGCAATTTCCGCTCAACAATGGTGCAAATCTTTATAAAGTTGTCTTTATAAAGAACTCTTTATAAAGCCGCCTGCACTGGAAGTCACGGGTTTGTCATTGATTTGAAAAGAAAATTTGGACGAGGTTGTAGATTGAGAAAATTTTTTGTCCAGATCAGGTCTCTGGTTCTATTTGCTCAGCCTCCGATTAGCCAGGAATGCGAGCGCCAGTACCAGCAGGCTGCCCAGTAGTCCAGGGACCAACATACTCTTGAAGGTAGCACTATTATCGAGCACATCGGGGATACCGGTTTGCCAGAGAACCCAGTCAGAGCCGATTCGTGTTGCGAGTGAAGGATGGCCGGTTAGGAGAACGATGATTGCATCATTTGTGCTGGGGTTAATTCTTGCTGCGCTGTTGATAGCCGGTTCGTTTGCACCGTCATGGCCGAATACAAAGTCCCCGTCTGGGGTTGGTGCATAGAGGATGGTTCCGAGCCCCCAGATATCGAAACCAGCAGTTGAGCCGTGTGGAACCCTCATCTGTTTGATGCTTGCATCGCTCAAGATGCGCGGCCGCGTGGTGGTATTGAGCTGAGAAAGCATAAAGTTTTTCAGATCACTTGAGGAGCTAATGAAACCTGTCGCTGCGCTAGCCGCGTATTGATAAAGTGGCGCCTGCTTACCATGACTATCATAAGAACCTGCGTGATTGTCGAGATTCCCCATAAACTCGTATGTTGAGCGAGTCATATCCAGGGGGTGAAAGACTTCGTTCGAGACATAACTTGTAAATGGTAGCCCTGTAATTTCTTCAATCAGGAGCTGTAAAATTAAATAGCCGCCACCAGAGTATTTCCATTCTGTACCTGGTTCAATGCCAACCGAGATGGTGATATCGCCTTCTTGGGAAGCCCTGGGATGAGACAGTTCCTCCTCAACGGACGGAATAGTCTCTTCAGGGAGATAGTCTCCGAAGCCGAGGCCATCTGTCAGGCCGGCAGTATGGCTCAATAGTCGACGAACTGTGACACCATTATTGTCATAGGCCGAGTTCGGCAGTTGCCATCGGCTGATCATCGTTGAGACAGGTTGGTCCAGATTAAGCTTACCTTCTTCTACCAATTTCATCGTTGCCACAGCGGTAATCCATTTGCTCATTGATGCCGTGAAAAAGACAGTGTCCTTATCAATAGGATCGTTCGAGGCGCTGTAGTATTCATGCA
>CBDUKY010000508.1:0-2364 GCA_965367925.1 uncultured Pseudomonadales bacterium
CAGCGCCAGACTCATTAAGATAAAGAGTTTGGTTGCGAGCCTTGGTCCCCTAATGCCGGAATTCATGCTTACTTGGCTGACCAGCGATATCCAAACCCATACTCACTCTTAATGCAGTCGAAGTCCTTATCGATAGACTCAAACTTTTTGCGAATATTACGCATGTGGGTATTGATGGTGTTGTTGGTAACAAGACTTTGCATGGTTGCATTCATCAGGGTGTCGTAAGAAACAGCGTGTCCGGGGACTCGCACAAGCTTCGCCAGCATTCGAAATTCTGTCCCTGACAGATTGATTGGATGATCCTTCCAGGACACAAGTAGTGCTTCCTGGTCGATGGACATATCACCGACCATTTTTGCCGTGTTTGTCCCATTGGCGGCTGATTGGCCTCGCGCCTCATTAATCCGCAGTAAAGAGCTAATTCTTTCCGCAAGATAATCGAGGGAAATTGGTTTGGGCAGATAATCCCAGGCGCCTAATCTCAGGCCGCTAATCTTATCGATTTCTGCGATCCTTTCGGTCAAGAAGATGACAGGTAAAGAGGGCGATTTAGATAACAGGTCGCGGCAGATCTCGAACCCCGCATCCACCTCATCCCCGAGTATGATATCGAGGATGGCAAGTTCTGGGAGTTCTTTTTCAAAACCAGCTAGCGCTGCCTGGCGATTGCTATAGGCAGTTACGCTGTAGCCCTTTTTAGTAATCGCATCAACATAGTTATTACGTTGATCTGAATCATCTTCGACTATGGCAATACGTTTGGCCATGAAGTCTCCTCAAAGTTAAATACTGAATGAAGTATTGGGATAGTTTAAGACAACGGGAGAGAGAAGTAATTTCCCCTGGAATCGTTGTTGGATGCTTTAATAGCCTAATTGGTGGCGACAAGCCACTGAAAATTGGCTCGAAGGCCTGGTTTCACTGCTTTTCCACGAAATTTCAGCGAACCTTCACTTTCCATTCGAAGATGATTAGGTATTTCAGGGTTAACTAGGGGTTGTCGAATTGGTCAGGTTTCTGACATCAAATTCGATCAAGTGAATCTAAATCGACATTTAAGGTGAGCAGTAGGATGGAAAGTAAGCGGGTTTTTATCCCAGTATCTGATGAGTTATTGAACGATCCCCGGTTGGAGAATCCACAATTGGTGCCCTTTAATCCGGCATTCCTTGTTCCTAAAGCGGATCGAAAACCACGTAATTGGATATCAAGTACGGATTTTGGTGAAGCGTTAAGGCGGTTGCGTGCCAGCCAGGACCTTGCCGCTGTCTAGCGCGGCCTATGTAAACCTGTTAAATACCAACGCCACTAGACGTGACAAATCTGGCATGTGGTGGGTTGTGCGGGATTGAATGAAAAAATCGACGGCCAGGGCACAGACAGCGCCTGGCCGCTCACATCGATAAGATGACGCGGTAAGCAATTGACCACCCCCTTTTCTCCATTCGCGTTGAATTCCCCTTTGGCTGGTCTCTTGACTGAATTTCTGACTAGCTTTTGACATAAAGCAGCGATAGTAACGTCAACTTCTCCGTCAGCGGTGATCTTGCAGGATAAGACAATTACTGATTGACATAATATGTCAAAAAGAGGTCAAATCCGTCTATGACGAATTTAATGAGTCCCTCCCTTTGGTTGATTGCTGGCGCCATCCTGATGGTCGCCGAATTAATAATCCCCGGTGGCATTGTTGTCTTTCTTGGACTAGGTTGTCTGGTTGTCGCAGCAGCTATCACCCTTGGTCTTGTCTCAAGTTGGGTGTCGGCGTTTACCCTGTTCTTTATCTCCTCTCTGGCGCTGATACTTTTGTTGCGTTCGGTCGTGATGCGATTTGCTGGCGGTGACTACAGCCGTGGGAACACAATCGAAATTCTTGATGAAATTGGTGAGCCAGTGACAGTGGTTGAGACTATAGGACCAGGTACCAGGATGGGGCGAATTGAGTTTCGAGGTACCGAATGGGATGCGCTGGGTGATGGTAGTGAGATATTGGCGGGTGAACAGGCACAGATTGTGAGCCGCGAAAATGTTCAGTATCTGGTCGAAAAGATCCAGGCAAGCAAAGATCAAGCACAGGAGCAGTAAATGATTTACGTGACGGTTGCCTTTCTTATTGGTCTATTCCTTCTTTATAACCTGATCCTTGTGGTGCCAATGCGCGAGGTCTGTGTCATCGAACGACTTGGCAAGTTTCGTGCTGTTTTAGATGCAGGATTGCATTTTCTTATCCCGTTTTTTGACAGGGTTGCCTATCGTCATGAAACCCGTGAGCAATGCTTGAACATTCCACACCAGAGTTGCATCTCCCGGGACAATATCCAGGTGGATGTAGATGGCCTGCTTTACATCAAGGTAATGGAT
>CBDUKY010000509.1:0-2361 GCA_965367925.1 uncultured Pseudomonadales bacterium
ATCTGAATGCCGGTCGCACCTGTGCCGATAATACCAACGCGTTTACCTTCTAATGAAACAGGTTCTTTTGGCCACCAGTAGGTGTGGAAAGAAGTGCCATTGAATTTTTCCTTACCCTCGATCTCAGGCAGAGTTGGCATAGAGAGTACGCCAACACCAGTGATAACAAATCGAGCAGTGTAGGTTTCTCCGCCAACAACACTTACTGTCCAGAGTCGCTTGTCCTCCGCCCAGACCATGGAGTCGACTCGCGAGTTGAATTTCATGTGGCGACGAAGATCGAACTTATCAGCAACAAAGTTTAGGTATTTAAGGTTTTCAGGCTGTGAAGAAAATCGCTCCTTCCAATGCCATTCATCCAGTAGTTCTCTGGAGAAGGAATAGCCGTAGGTGTAACTTTCAGAATCAAAGCGTGCCCCTGGATAGCGGTTGCGATACCAGGTACCGCCAAGATCATCATCACCTTCAAGCAAGAGCGCGTTTAAATTGAGGTCAGCCAGGCATTTGATTTGATAGATGCCAGCGACACCAGCGCCTATAACTAATACATCGTAGATCTGCTCTTTATTGCTCATTCATGCACTTCCTGTGGCTTTATCCCAGCTTGTAAATGGCCTGCTGATAAGATTTGAATTGTAATATTTTGGATCATCTGTGACTTCCCTGGTAATCCAGTCAGGGCGAATGAAGTCTTCATCTTCCGTTTCGAGTTCAATCTCAGCGATAATCAGCCCGACATTGTCACCTTCGAAGACGTCGATCTCCCAGGTATGGTTTTCAATCACTAGCTCGTACCGGGTTTTCTCTATCAGCGGACGACGACAGAGCCCGTTAAGAATTTCTTCTCCATGGTCCGGTGGGATTGGGTATTCATATTCTGAGCGGATTGGGCCAGTGTTTTCACCTTTGATCGTCAAGTAGGCTTGATCATCAACGACTCTGACTCTGACAACCGTTTTACTGTCATTTGCGGCAGGTAGATAACCCTGGCGGATACGCTTGCCAGCAGCAGGTAGACTAATTTTCGACCTATTGATGAGAAACTTTCGTTCAATTTCTTTCGGCACTTTATTTTTCGCAGTCTGATTAAACAATAAAGATTAAGTAGTTAGAGCCGACTACACCATACAGGTAATTAACCTGAAGCATCAACGAAGCGTGATGCAAATGCTTTTCGCTGGTTGATAGAGGGGCTAGTATGGATAACCCCGGTGTCAGAGCCGCGATCGGCAAACGGTAATCAAAGCCAGATTTGAAATAGGAAAGGGTATGCAACTATTACTTTCGAATGTACATGAACACATTGGTGAAGAAGTCTCTATTACTGATTGGGTTGACCTTGACCAGATGCAGGTCAATATCTTCGGCGAAGTCACGCGTTGGCCGAAGCGGGGTCATAACGATCCAGAGTGGGCGAAAGTAAATAGTCCTTATGGCGGTACCCTGGTACATGGCTTTTTTATGGTTAGCCTTGTGACCCATTTTTTAGAGTTAGGTGGGTTGCTCTATAAGGACGGCAAGAATCCACTCAACTATGGTATGGATAAGGTAAGAATTCTTGCCCCGGTTATTGTCGGTGATGGTGTTCGTCTTCGAGATCGAATTTCTATCATGGATGTGCAAGATAAAGGGGCAGGCAAGCGCCTGATCAAAACATCCCATCATATCGAGGCGCAAGGCGCCGAAAAATCAGCTGCCTATGTTGAATATCTAAACCTCTGGCACCCGATCAATTGAGTTAGCGCAATAATATTGCCAGGAGTAACTGAAATGAGAAAACCAAGAGTCGCGATTAACGGGTTTGGCCGCATAGGACGAACAATTACACGAATAGCAAAATTAAGAAGACACTACGATGTCGTAGCCATTAACGATCTGGCGCCAATCGATGATCTTGCTTATGCCTTTAAGTATGACTCTATCCACGGTGTTTATCCGGGTAATGTCAGTGTCTCTGGTTCAAGGATCACGATTGATGACGATCCTTTTGAGGTATTGAGCTTGCCTGACTTAAGCGATCTACCCTGGAAAGAGCTTGGCGTGGAATATGTTGTTGAAAGTACCGGGCGCTATCGTAAGTTGGATCAACTAGGCCAGCATATTGAAAATGGCGCAAAAAGAGTGGTCGTAACAGTGCCGACCTCTGATCCGCTTGAGGCGACGCTAGTCTCTGGTGTTAATGACCATGTTGTCACCATGGATAGCAAAATCATTAGTAATGCGAGTTGTACAACCAACTGCGCCGCACCAGTCGTTAAGGTATTGCATGAGAGTTTTGGTATTGAAAAGGGTTTGTTGACCACAGTGCATGCCTACACTAGCGATCAAAGATTGGTCGATGCGCCGCATTCTGATAAAAGG
>CBDUKY010000510.1:0-2354 GCA_965367925.1 uncultured Pseudomonadales bacterium
CTTCGCCAACACCTGATCCTGCACCTGTCACAACGATGGTTTTATCCTTAAACATCACGCGCCCTCCCTTTTATAGACAATGTAACGCGCTAACAGGTCGTCGGCAATTGAACCTGCCTAGAACTGTTCAATGGTCTAACCATGGTGTAAAACATCAGCTATGGAACTCGTTGGCGCATTTACAGACAGGGAAATCGCTAAAGAATTTGCGATGACGTTAAACGGTCGCCTACTCGTGGACCCCAGAGCGGAAACCGCACATCTACCTTTTGCGGCACTGGTTAGCATTTCCACGGATCAAACTGATGCCTTTGTTAAAGCTGCAAACATTGGAGCATACGTTTGCTTCAGACGCACCATTAAGCCAAGAGCTTCGAGCCAATCCAGTCAAGATGGTGAGCTACCAGGCAAGATTGCAACCTTCCCAATGGTTAGAAGACCCTCCATGAGCCATGAAGATGCCGATGCCTATTGGCGCGACAAGCATGCGCCACTTGCCTTACGCGTTCATCAAGCGATGAGCTTTTATACCCAACTCAGCATTGTTCACACGATCCATGGTCCCCAATGGGATGGCATTGCCCAGTGCGGCTTTGACACGATGGATGATCTAAGAATGAAGTTTTATGGGTCCCCAGCCGGTCAAAAGGAAGTGGAACAGGATATCGTCAAGTTTGCCGACCCAGGTCGGTCACCTAGACGCCTGATCTGCAATGAGTACTTTTATGACTAACAAGGGACTGAATCATGAAGCCAGGGGACCAACTTCGCTTTCATAGCGTTGCTATTATTAGTTTACTTACTGCCATTCTCGGGGTCAGCTTCAATGTCGTTCAAACACGCTGGATAGAGGAAAATGCAACTAGACGAGACGCTACCTTTGAGTCGCTGCTAGCACTCGGTGAATTACAAGAAATTGTTCACTATGCGCACTATAAACAAGATAAAGACGCAGGTGATCCCATCGCCGGTTGGAGTCGTGTACTTATGGTCCACGATCTCGCGATGTTACTGCAACCAGAAAACTCCCATCGAGTACGTGAACTGAAAGAAGTCTGGCAGCAGCATTTTGATCATCTGGAAAACCCCGGCTCAGAAAAGGCAGTTTCCGAGGCAATTCGACTCGCCAGGGAAGAGACTCTGGAAATATTGAAAACCCTATGAACAGATTCGCATTCACAATCACATTGCTGCTGTTAGCGGGTTGCACACATAGCATACAACCTGACTTAATTCGCTTGTACGGTTTTCAAAAACCCCAGCACATCAATGCAGGGCAACCCCCGGTTGTCCTTATACATGGCGCCTTCGGTTCGCGACTTGTAGATGCAACAGGTGAAGAAGTCTGGCCGGGCAAGCTAAGCCGCCTGTTATTCGACGACTACGCTGACATTCGCCTCGATGTTGATCCTGAAACCCTACTCCCGCGTCCTGACGACCTGAAAGTATCCGGTGTGACAGATTCTGTCGCAGGCCAGGATTACTATCGGCGTATCATTCAGGTGTTAGGTGATGTTGGTCGATACCAACTGAGCACGCCAGGTATCAAACCTGATCTGAGTGAACGCCGTTTCTATGTTTTCGAGTACGACTGGCGACAAGATAATGTAAAGACTGCTCAACAGTTACATCAGTTTTTAAATCAAATTCGACTTGATCACGAAAACCCGCAACTAAAGTTCGACTTCGTTGCCCATAGCATGGGGGGACTCGTGGTCCGATATTTCGCCCGCTACGGTTCTCTAGATGTACTAGATGGTAATGACTTCCCAATCAACAATACGGGCAATCACTACATCAACAGAGTCGTTTTGTTAGGCACACCCAGCCTGGGTTCTGCACTCGCGGTACAAAATCTTATCACTGGCATGAAGGTCGGCTTCGACACGATCCCAACAGAAGTATTGGCAAGCTTTCCAAGCGCTTATCAACTCCTGCCTCATCCACTCAATGTCTGGCTAGTTACCGCCAATGGCAAAGCCCTTGAACGGGACTTGTTCGATATGGAGATCTGGCGCAGATTTGGCTTTTCTATATTTTCGCAATCCTATCGCCAACGGCACTTCGCCGCCGGGGGAACGCAAGCCGATCTTGAATACCTGTACGCTTACTTTCACAAACATATCGAGCGTGGACGTCGATTTGTCTGGTCGCTCACAGTACCTGCCCCAGAACTTGAAGTTAAACCTGTTGTATTTGGTGGCGACTGCCATCTGACACCAGCACGACTGTTGGTAGAAGAAATCGATGGTTTATCCAGGGTTCGCCTATACCCGAAGCAGATCAAAAAACCCCTCCCTGATATTGACTACGAACGGATCATGCTTGAACCTGGTGATGGGACAGTTACCAAG
>CBDUKY010000511.1:0-2344 GCA_965367925.1 uncultured Pseudomonadales bacterium
AGTAATGGGGGTTGCCTTTGCGATGGCACCAATGCCATTTATTCTGAGGTTACTTGGCTGGTTCCCGGAAAATGGCACGGACACCTTGTTCTGGACCCTGGTTGTCTTTAATACCATCGAGGTAACGCTGATTATCATGTCATCTTCCTTGATCGCTGCCATGATTGCTGATGTGGTTGAAGACAGTGAGGTGAAAACAGGCCGACGCTCCGAGGGTATCTTCTTTGCCGCTAATAGCTTCGCCCAGAAGGCGGTCAACGGTCTTGGTGTGGTGGTTGCCGGGCAGATCCTTGCCTATATCCAATTCCCAACCCAGGCAAAGCCAGGTGAGATTCCAGAGAACACACTGTTTGACCTCGCCTACATCTATATTCCGGTGATCTTGTTTTTCTATTTTGCTGCCCTTGGGGTGTTAACCCTGTACAAGATCAATCGTGATGATCACACGGATAACCTGCGCCGCTTGAACGCCAATGAAGCACCAGAATCCGCTTGAGCATGGCATGGCAAGGCAGCAAATGATTAGCATGCAGGTGTAGTCTTATGTCTGTGATTGCCTTTATGGGTTATGTCGGCGTGTTTGTGTTTGCCATCACCGGCGCCCTTGTGGCTGCCAGAAAGGAAATGGACATCTTTGGTTTTGTGGTCCTCGCTCTGATGCCAGCTGTAGGTGGCGGCACCTTACGGGACCTCATTCTCGATGTACCGGTATTCTGGATTCTTGATACCAACTATCTCTTTATTACCCTGTTCGCCGCCGTCCTTACCTTCTTCGGCCTGCGGCTAGTGAATCAGATTGAAAAGATCCTGCTCTGGTTAGATGCGGTGGGATTGTCAGTATTTTGTGTAGTCGGTACAGCCAAGGCCATGACCATTACCGGCGACCCGGTGGTGAGTGTGGTGATGGGCGTGATTACCGCCGTGGCAGGTGGTATTGCACGGGATGTGATCGCCAATGAACTACCGCTAATACTGCACAAAGAAGTCTATGCCACTGCCGCATTTGTTGGCGCTGTTACCTATGTACTCATGCTGATGGTCGAACCTGTATTCGCGCTGCCGGTTGGCATTGCTGCCGCCCTTGCAACCAGGTCCCTCGGTGTTGTGCTAGGTTTATCCTTTCCAACCGTGCGCACCAGTGAGGATTAAAAAACACTATATTGTGTTTAAAGCGATAGGGAAAAAACCCGTTACAAACTCGAGGAGGCAATCAGAATGGATCTAGGTATTTGCGTCGCATCTCATATTCAGGATATTGACTATATTGTTCGCGCTGAGGAAATTGGCTACAGCCATGCATGGATGGCAGATAGCCAGATGATCTGGTCGGACTGTTATGCAACCCTGGCGCTCGTTGCGAGTAAAACCTCAACCATTCAGGTAGGCACAGGCGTTGCTATTGCTGGCACCCGTCCTGCACCCGTTAATGCCGCTGGTATCGCAACCATTAACGCCATTGCACCTGGTCGCACCTTCTTTGGTGTTGGTGCTGGCAATACCGCCATGCGCATCATGGGTTTACCACCCCAGAAGATAAAAGATCTTGATCGCTACCTGACAGAAATTGGCCCGCTCCTGCGCGGTGAAGAATCTGTTGTTCAGCTAGGCAATAAATCATCTCCTATTATTCATGTGATGCCAGACAAAGGATTTGTGAATTTCGAAGATAAGATCCCCATGTATGTTTCAGGTTTTGGACCTCGCTCCCTTGGTCTTGCGGGTAAACATGGAGATGGTGCAGTGATTGCCTTTGCCGCAAGCACAGGTGCCCTTGAAACCATGTGGCATGCCATTGAAGAAGGCGCACGCGGCGTAAATAAAACCATTGATAGAGATAACTTTTACCTTTCTGCACTAACAACTATGGTAGTGCTTGATGAAGGTGAAGCAGTGGATTCGCCAAGGGTAAAACATGAGTGCGGCGCTTTTGCCATGGCGGCAGTGCACTATGCCTATGATCAGTTCAGGAACTTTGGCCACCAGCCACCGAACTATCTGGCTGATATCTGGGACGATTACACAGCACTGCTAGAGAGCTATCCTGAAGAGAAACGCCATCAACGCATTCATGCGGGTCATAACTGCTGGGTGCTACCTGAGGAAGAAAAATTTGTTACCAGAGCGGTTATCGAGGCCAGCTGTCTTGTGGGCACCCAGGATGAATTACTAGAAACCCTGCACAATCTGGATGCTGCCGGCTTAAACCAGGTCATGCTACTACCACCCTTTGATCCACGTTACGATGTGATTGAACGGGTAGCAAAAGACATTATCCCTCACGTCTAAGCGGAAAATTTGCAGTAATTTGGGCTAAAAAAGGCTGTTCGTTCGAGATTACAGTCTG
>CBDUKY010000512.1:0-2321 GCA_965367925.1 uncultured Pseudomonadales bacterium
TGGTCGACGGGCATATGGTGCCGTCATGGCGCTTGATGCTGAAGCACTAAACCAACTCTATGGCGAGCCGGGCGTTGTTGATTATCGAGCGGAAAATATTACCGTCACCACTTTCGATCACGCGCTACTTCAGGTTGTCGTTTACAACCTCCCCAAAGAAAAGCTTGCAGGCAAAAATAGCAATTACGCCGCGCAGCTAGCTAAAACGGCCAGAGACGTTGGCCTACCTCAAGCCTACATCCAGGAAATCGAGACTTTTACCCGCTAGGTCTATATTGCCTTATATCTATCATCTGCAGAAGGTCGCCGCGTTTAATGCTTTCTCGTCAAACATTTGTCCGAACAATTTGTTATGGTGGTGTGGTGCCATCGTCTTCGTCGCAACTGGCACATGGATAGTTCATCTTGCGGTCGTCATTGTATTGTTGAACTCAGTTATTGTTGGATCGGGTGCGGCGTCACTTTCCCCCGGTGATCCATCGCAATAATTACCTTTGCGAAAAGGTATGAGGGAATAAATACGATGTCAGATTTACAGGCCCTGGTGTATGTCTCTTCAGCAATAAAGCAGCTATCTGTTCAAGAAATCGAAAAGCTACTATTTAAAGCCAGGGCGCGTAATATCGAATATGGTGTGACAGGTGTGTTGCTCTATATTGGTGGTAATTTTATGCAGTATATTGAAGGCAAACCTGCTGACCTTGATCTAATCTATAAAATTATTACCGAAGACCCAATGCATAGTGGGATAATAGAATTGATGCGCCGTAAGGTTGATGAGCGAGAGTTTTCAAACTGGTCGATGGCCTACTGCACGAAAGACCGTACGGTTATTGTGGGTGATTACAATGACGATGAAATTCTAAACGGGAAGCTTGGTGTTGCGACCTACAAAGAAACGCCAGCGCGGATTTTGCTTCATAATTTTTGGACCATGAACAGGATCTGATTTATCGTTTATTGACCTGCTTGCGCCTTTCTCTTTTTGATTGGGAAATAGCTATGAAAGATCTACCCACCACAGTAACTAGCTTTAGAAAAACCCCTGAATTTGATGAAAGCACGATTCCGAAAGGGTTGCTCAAAGCCCATTCGACGAAAGAGGGCACCTGGGGCAAGATTATTATCCTCGAAGGAAAGCTTCGCTACCGAATCCTTGAACCCGAATTTGAGGAGCATGAATTGACCCCGGATAAATCGGGAGTGGTGGAACCCACAAAACACCATGAAGTAGAACCCATCGGTACAGTTAGGTTTTATGTCGAGTTTTTTCGCGCCCCTGCGTAAAAACTTAACATTGGCGAGATCACTCGCAAGTTGGAGGTAAACTTATGAACGCCCAATCAACGCAATATGGCGTCGGTGATAATTCCTATAAGGCCGCGGGAGAGCTGCCGGGATTAACCAATCTTGTAAACGCATTTTATGATTACATGGACGCACTGCCAGAAGCGCAAACTATACGGCGGATGCATCAGCCTGATCTGACCAAAACCCGGACTGGGCTCACGTACTTTCTATCCGGTTGGCTAGGTGGCCCGCGGCTCTACGCAGAACATTTTGGACCCATCAGCATTCCTTTGTTTCACAGGCATCTGGCGATCGGTGTTGAAGAACGCGAGGCCTGGATTCATTGCATGCAAAAGGCTGTGGACGATCAACCCTACGATGAAGCCTTTAAGCGCTATCTCATTGAACAACTGCGAGTTCCCGCTGAAAGAATTCGGGTCGTCTGTAACAGCTAGTCTCACCTATTCTGGTAGCCATACGATGAAGATTCCGGAACCATTGTTCAAGTTCATTAACCGTATCGTGATATTGCTATTGCGTTCTCCCCTGCATGGTTTCTGGAGTAATAGTCTGGTCGTGATCCGTTTTCGGGGTCGCAAAACAGGTCGTCAATATGAAACGCCAGTGCGTTATGTGCAGGCCGGGGATGAAATCCAGTGTTTTACATCGAAGTCCGGCAACTGGTGGCGAAATGTTGCCGCTGCCGATCAGGTTACGCTGTTGCTCAAAGGGGGTGAAGCAAACTATAAGCCTCAGGTGACAGTCGATGATCCAGAAAAAATTGCCGCGGCGCTAAGACATTGCTTGTCTCTATTTCCTCAGGATGCGGTCTATCACGACATGATATTTGAATCGAAAGGTGTGTTAGACGAGGCGGTCTTTGATCGGGAATTACCGAATGTTGTACTGGTGACATTCACAAAGATCTAGTGTTGCGCCCTGTTAAAGTCGTTAGGGCTTCCTATCTGTCAACATAACAGGTTACTCTAGTGGCGCTGCCGCCACAGCTGCTGCTTGCTCGGGGATAATTG
>CBDUKY010000513.1:0-2318 GCA_965367925.1 uncultured Pseudomonadales bacterium
CAATGTCAGTGTTGATGTGTTGATGGTCTCTGGTGATGCTAGCTGTAATGTGCTCATTGATGATCAGCAAGCCCTGTTTAAATTTGAAGGTAATGCGGGGCTAGGTATTGATCTTGATGCCTTGCCTTTAACCCTGGATTTGTTAGAAGCAAACCAGAAGCAATCTCTCAAGGTGCAAGTAAACCCGGCAGAACGGGATGCTGTTTCGCTGTTACTTAATCAAATAGGCGCTGAACAAGAAACTGAGATTGATGTTCAAGAACTTGAGTACTCGGCATTTGAGTCTCTGTGTCGGAATTTTAATCGTGACGCCCTCAACCTACTGCAGGGTGAGTTTAAACTAGAGACGAAGAAAACAACGCGAAACGGTGCCTGGCGAGCAGTCGCAATTCTTGCCGCTTGTGCGTTTGGCTTACATCTAAGCGTTGTTATGGGACAGGGCATATATCTGGACGTCAAAGCACAACAGTTGGATGCTGAACTCCGACAGCTTTATGCAGATATCTACCCCAATGACCGAAATGTCCGGGATATCAGACGTCGTTGGCAAAATCATTTGCGCGGTGCTGGTGGTAGCTCAGATAGCGACTTTATCAGCCTGTTTTATGAAACAGCCCGTCATTTACCTGGCTCTAACCTCCAGCTAAATAATGTTAACTTCAATGAGAGTCGTGGAGATCTTGTGCTCCAACTTGAGTCCAATAGAAGTGAACAGCTAATTGCCTTTGCAGAGACCCTTAATAAGCTAGGTCTTGAATCTGAGATTGGCACCATAAACCAGGCTGACGATGCGGTCAGGGGCAGTGTCAAAGTGAAAGCGGCAGGAGGTTCCTAATGGGTATCATGCAACAACCTCAGATTCGAATTGCTGTGCAGAAATACCAGCAGATGGAAGCCCGGGAGCAGCTCGCGGTAAAACTGTTAGCGGTATTTTTCGCAGCGCTAGCCTTGTACTTTCTTTTCTGGGCGCCCGCTAACAACTTTTATGAAGAAAGCCGAGAGGACTACGAGAGAAACCTGTCCCTGCTTCAATATATGAAAGCAACTGAACAACAGGCCAGGGCAGCAGGGTCCACGAGCGTTAGTCTCGGTGGGCAAAATCTTATGTCCGACATTTCAAATTCAGCCCAGCGCTTTGGTATCAAGCCAAACCGGCTAGCGCCAGAAGGTGCGGATGGTGTCAGCGTCTGGTTTGATGGTGTTAGCTTCCCTGATTTGATGCGCTGGGTCCATAGCCTTGGTCAGCAGGGCGTCAGTGTTAAGCAGGTTTCGATCGATAGAGAAGAACAATCTGGCATTGTGAATGCGCGGATTATTCTGCGCGGCTAGCCAATTTTCCAAGCTGGTATTGCTAGCGAAAATCCCGCGACTTTAACGAGAAATGTTCGAGGTAGGCTGTTAAATCCTCTACATGGCCGGCGATAACGTGAATAACGGATTCTTGCCGTTCCATAACCCCTTTGATTTTTAGCAACCGGCCTTGTACAACTGCTGCGCGATAGGCCTCTAAAACCCGGGTCCAGATGACGACATTAATATTGTCCGTTTCATCTTCTAAGGTCAGGAACAAGACCCCCGAAGCCGAGGAAGGTCGTTGTCGACCTGTCACAATTCCTGCTACTTGAACAAACCGGCCATGGTTAAGGTCTGTTAAATCTCTGGCTGTTTTAAACCGGTTAAAAGGTGCTGTATCACGCAGCATTGCCATGGGGTGGCGACCAAGTGTTAGCCCCAGACTTAAATAGTCGGCGCGCAAATCATCTTCCTCTGCTGGTGGTGGCAGATAGACTTGTGTCTTCTCTGCGACCTGTAATGCAATCCCAGCATCTTGTGGGTCGATATTGCTTGTACCGAGAATACCTTTTGCTTCCCAGTGGGTTTGATAACGATGACCTGATAAGAATCGAAAAGCTCCAGCTTCTGTTAATCTATCCATGTCACCACGATCTAGTCTTGCACGCCTGGCAATATCTTCCAGACTCAAAATAGGTTGCGTATTGCGAGCATTAACAATGCGTTCTGCAGCATCTTCCTTTAAGCCTTTGATACGTTGAAACCCTAGTCGTATTGCAGGCTGGGAGTATTCACCAGGTTGTGAAATGTCTGGCTGCTCTAAAGTGCACTGCCATTCGCTGGTTAAAATATCTACTGGCCTGACAACAACATTGTGTCGCCTGGCATCCTGAACTAATTGTGACGGGCTATAGAATCCCATGGGTTGGCTGTTTAATAGGCCGCAATAAAACGCGGCAGGTTCATGGCGTTTAATCCAGGCGGAAAAGTAGACCAGTAATGCAAAGCTGGCGGCATGACTTTCA
>CBDUKY010000514.1:0-2315 GCA_965367925.1 uncultured Pseudomonadales bacterium
TTATTGGTCGGGCAAAGGGCTACCATGGGGTAAATTTTGGTGGTTTAAGTGTCGGTGGTATTGGTGCTAATCGCGCCCCCTATGGTGAACTGCTCGCTGCTGATCATCTTGCCCATACCTTGTTGGATGAAAATAAATTTACCCCTGGCCAACCTGAAACTGGCGCACATCTAGCGGAAGAACTGCTGGATCTAATCGCGCTCCATGATGCATCCAATATCGCTGCGGTCATCGTTGAACCTATGGCTGGTTCAGCAGGTGTCTTACCACCACCAGTTGGCTACCTGGATAGGTTGCGAGAAATTTGCGATCAGCATGATATTTTGTTGATCTTCGATGAAGTGATTTGTGCTTTTGGTCGCCTCGGTGCAAACACAGGTGCAGAATGCTTTGGCGTGACGCCGGATATCATGACGATCGCTAAACAACTAACTAATGGCGCAATTCCCATGGGTGCGACGGTTGTAAAACAAGCAATCCACGATTGCTTTATGGAAACCGATGCCCCTGATTATTTATTGGAGCTACCTCACGGATACACCTATTCAGCACATCCTGTTGCCTGTGCTGCAGGACTTGCTGCATTGCAGGTACTTGAAGAGCAAGCATTGATCCAGCGAGTAGCTGATAACAGTTCATATTTCGAAAAGCTTGTTCATGAACTAAAGCAAGCGCCTCATGTCACGGACATTCGAAATTGTGGTTATGCGGCAGGCATTAGCCTTGCACATTACCCAGGGGAACCGGCAAGGCGACCTTTTGAGATAGCCATGTCGATGTGGAAGAAGGGTTTCTATGTGCGCTATGGCGCCGACACCATCCAGCTTGGGCTACCCTTTATTACTGAGCGAGCAGAAATGGACAGGCTTGTGAATGCGCTTGGTGAATCACTAAATGAATGAGTACTGTCCCGACCTACACCTCAACCCCAGGTGCTTCTTCTAGATACTCGAATTGTCGATTCTGGTCTGAGGGCATAATGACAGCAGGTGTCACACGTTTGTCTGCAAGCTCAAAACCGATGATGATAATTTCCTCATCAACACCAATTAGATGTGCAGCCGCGCCATTGACGCACACTTCACCTGAACCTGCTTCACCTGCAATGGTGTAGGTTTCCAATCTTGCGCCTGAGGTATTGGAAACAACCAATACCTTTTCGCCGGGCCAGAGTCCTACTGCATCCATCAAATTCTGGTCGATGGTGATGCTACCCACATAGTTCAGGTCCGCCTGGGTGACGATTGCCTTGTGGATTTTTGATCGCATTTGCCAGCGCATAGGTTTACCGCGTGTTGAAAAGTGGCGGATGGTAATTGGCGTTGGAAATAATTTCAATCTTATTAGACCGGAATATTGATCTTGTGCCCTGCATTGGTTCAGTTCTGGGTGGGCAGGGGCAGTGTTGGTGCGGGATTGAGCGGAGATTCCCGTAAGAAGCGCTTTTTACTGCCAATAAAAGTTGGCCTGATAATCGCATTAAGACAGGGGAATCGATTGGTTCATAAGATACGCCCGGATCTGTTATCCCCCTTTCGGATCCGGGCGTCCCTCTCTCATCTACCAGATGATTGCCGAATTAGCCTAGTGCCTTCAACATGCGTTGCAGGGCAAAGTGCTTGTAGCTGTCTAGCAGTAACGACTGGATCTCCGGCCAGTTTTGTTTTTCCGTGATATCAAGATCTAGCCAACCATTGTGGCCCACATAGGCGGGTACCCTGAAGCGTTCGTCGAAGGACGTCAGGTTGAGCTGTTGGTCCGCACCGGCCCAGAATTGCAGCCAGGTTTTGCCCTTGTGATGCCCTAGTGTACAAAACGATTTTTTCCCGGCCTTAAAGCAGGGGTCGCCAAATTGGCTTTGCTCTGTTACCTCAGGCAATGACAAACAAAAGGTGCGGAGGGTATTTAGAATCTTCTGGTTAGATGTAGACAGTAGCGGATTGATGTCTTCTGCTGTCATCATTTTTGTCGGCGCTTTAATCGCTGGTTTAACACTGACCTTTGCTAACGCGTCGGGCGCGGTACGCTGGTAGGCCTGGTGGGTGATCTCTGCAAGTCGGTCCCAGCCGAGTCCTTTGTTAAGTTCGACACCGACCCAGCCTTTTGGCCCAACATAAGGTGGGACAAAGAAAATCTTTGGTGCCGATGTGACAAGCATTTCCTGGCTTTCTCTGGAAGCATTGAGTAATAGAGCGACCTTATTGTCACCGTGGTGGTTTACGGTGAAGGTTGCAAACACTGACTTGTCACGAATCTTATAGTTTGGAAAACCATGGGAGATGGTTTCAGAGGTTTCAGGAAAACCAAGGCAGAGG
>CBDUKY010000515.1:0-2303 GCA_965367925.1 uncultured Pseudomonadales bacterium
ACCCGGTAGAGCTGGTAATGGAGCTAACCGGTGGTGGTGTACATTATTCCTTTGAAGCGATTGGTCTTAAGCAAACAGCAGAGCAAGCCTTCAATATGCTTCGAGCTGGCGGCTGTGCAACAATCATCGGCATGATTCCGGTGGGTGTGAAGATTGAATTAACAGGTTCATCTTTCCTCCAGGAACGTAAGATTCAAGGTTCCTTTATGGGTTCGAATCGATTCAGAGTAGATATGCCTAGATTCATCGATTTCTATCTACAAGGTAAGTTGCATCTCGATGAGATGATTTCAAAGCGTATTGGTCTTGCCGATATCAACGATGCCTTTGTTGATATGAAGTCAGGATCTGTTGCACGAAGCGTCATTATGTTTGATCAGTAAACAGGTAACGAAAAATTTATCTAGCTGGTGAAATTCTCAACCAGCGGCAGTTGCGATGCCTCGCACTTGTCGCTGGTTGTTTGCTTTTATGGTCCTCATTTCTTTTTGCGGCTAACCCCGTAAAAGAATCTTCCTTCACTGGTGCTGCCACCTGCGCAAATTGCCATGAGGCACAAACGGCGCTCTGGAAAGCGTCTGATCACTTCAAAGCCATGCAACCGGCGAATAAGATGACGGTGCTAGGTAACTTTGATAATCAAACAGTCAAATTTCACAATATCGAAACCCGCTTCTGGCACGACAAAGATGCATTTTTTGTAACCACAACAAGCAGAGAGGGACCAGTTGATCTCAAAGTGAAGTTCACTTTTGGTCACTATCCATTGCAGCAGTATTTACTCGAGACCGATAAAGGAAGGCTGCAGGCCTTTAACATTGCCTGGGATACCCGGCCGAAATCTGAGGGTGGTCAACGCTGGTTTCATTTGCAACCTGACGAGCCTATCACGCCGCAACATCCGTTCTTCTGGCAGAATCATTTTCAAAACTGGAATAGTCGTTGTGCTGATTGCCATAGTACCAATGTAGAAAAAGCTTACGATGTTGCTACTCGTACCTATAGCACGCGCTTTAGTGAAGTAAATGTGGCTTGTGAAGCCTGTCATGGTCCTGGCGGAGACCATGTGGCGCTCGCCCGGGGTGGAAAACTTAAAGATGGAATCAGTGGGTTTTCTACTAAGGCGGGGCAGCGACTGGACTGGCAATTTCTAGATAAATCACCCATAGCCGTACCAGTTGGCGAGAAGTCCACTGCATTTATAGAAACCTGCGCTAGTTGTCATAGCTTGAGGGCAGTAGTTGCGACTGAAAATCTCAGTTTCAATGAGCAATATTCCTTAAACCTGTTAGATGCTAGCCACTATTTTCCTGATGGTCAGATAAAGGAAGAAGACTTTGTGCTTGGCTCATTTTTACAAAGCAAAATGTATTCGGCAGGTGTCACCTGTCACGATTGTCATGATCCACATAGTGGTCAGGTAAAGGTAGCCGGTAACGGCCTATGCGCCCAGTGCCATAAACCGTCGGTCTTCGATCAGACCTCTCATCATCTACATCAACCTGATAGTTCTGGTGCTCAGTGCGTGAATTGCCATATGCCGACCCGGACCTATATGGGGGTTGATGATCGTCGAGACCATCGATTCCATGTGCCGGACCCGGTGTTAGCAAAAATGATTGATGTGCCCCTGAGCTGTAAAAACTGCCATGAACAACGGTCGTCAGACTGGTTTATTGAACAGCTTCCCGCGACCAGAACGTCCAGGGGTATGGCAAGAGTTGGGCTAGTTAAGTTCAAAGCAGAGCAGGGTGACGTGACCGTTGTTGACGATCTCATCGATATACTGTCGACCAGTGCGATACCACCTATTGTCCGCGCCAGTCTCTGGCAGGCGGCTGCTAGTGTGATGACGCCGTCCCTGGTACCACCCTTAGAGATGGACTTGAAGCATCCTGATTCACTGGTGCGTCGGGGGGCGGTTGCCGCTATTGCCGGGCTCTCACCTGAAGCCCGAATAGCCATACTTAAATCCATGCTGCACGAAAACAACATGGCGGTGCGATATCAGATAGCGGTGGTGCTATTGGATGTATATTTCCAAATTCCCAGCAAGGAACAGCTGTTGTTCGCGCCTCTGTTGGCGGACTATGAACAGATGTTAATGATTAATGCAGATATGCCCTCGGCGCAAATGGGGTTGGCTAATCTGGCTATTGCGAGACGTCAGTTTGACCAGGGAGAGCAGGCATATCTTGAGGCGCTAACGATTGCGCCAGGTTATCTACCTGCCCAGCTAAACCTGGCTGATCTGTACCGGGGTCTGGGTAGAGTTAAGGCGTCAGGCTCGCTACTCAAACAGG
>CBDUKY010000516.1:0-2300 GCA_965367925.1 uncultured Pseudomonadales bacterium
ATATCTACCTTTTGCCGTTAATCTCATTTTAATCAATACCTTAAGTTAGTTGTTCCGCCCTCGATTGACTGACTTAGACCGGTAAAACGGATGCCAGGTTGCAGGGAATCCGGCAGGCGAACAAGGGCGCGGAGTATGCAATACCCGACTAAAACAGTCAAATATTTACCTGACCATTTTAGTCAAGTAATCGAGAAATGATACCCCTGACTCATTCCGATTTAGCATTAGCCTTATTGCGTTTGGCCATTTGCTGATTAATCGCGGTTAAAAAGCCCCGCAGAATGTTCACTTCCATCTCATCCGGGCGGATTCGATTGAACATACGCCTGAGGCGCGTCATCAGCTGGCGTGGATTTTCCGGGTCGTGAAACCCCACTTCCACCAGAGTTTGCTCCAGATGGACAAACATATTTTCAATCGCCTCGGTCTTGGCGAAGCTCATATCCCAACGTTGATCATCCCCGTCTACATAGGGCGCTCTGGCTTCATTGAGGCTTGCTTGAAGCAATTCATAACTCAACACCTGTACTGCCATGGCCAGATTTAACGAGCTATAAGCCTTGCCTGTAGGGATATTGACGTGGAAGTGACACTTCTGCAGTTCCTCGTTTTTAAGCCCATGGGCCTCGCGGCCAAATACTATCGCCACCTGGCGACCAGCAGCCTGTTCCGCGAACACCTTCTCGCCACAGGACTTGGGTTCCAACATTGGCCAGGGGATACGCCTGTCTCGCGCAGAAGTGCCAATAACAAGCTCACAGCCCTCGATGGCTTCCGCAAGGCTCGATACCACCCTCGCATTTTCAACCACATCACTGGCACTGGCAGAACGCCAGATCGCCTTGTCATGGGGGAAGCTGCGGGGACTCACAAGGACTAGCTGACACAGCCCCATATTTTTCATGGCCCGGGCAGCAGCGCCAATATTGCCTGGGTGGGTAGTTTCAACCAGTACGACACGTACCAGCGGAAACAGGTTTTCTTCAGGGGTTTCGGAAGCAGCCAAGAGATTCATTTCGATTTAATTGGCCGCGCATTTTATACAGAAGTGAGGCTATAAGCGAAAAAAGCCTCATCAAGCGCTGTGCTTACTGATAGAATGCGCAGCCTCAGATTCCAACAGCCCGCTGTTTGAATCCACGCTCTTTGAAAATCAATCGTTGGAAACCACGCTATGCAGCCAATGGCTAACCTGGCACTACGCGCCGCACGTCTTGCAGGACAACACATATCTCGTGCTTATGATCGGCCAGACCTGATCAAAGTCTCACAGAAAGGTGACAATGACTATGTCACGAATGTCGACCGTGAAGCTGAGCGGATTATTATCGATTCCCTGCGGGAAAAGTTTCCAACGCATATTTTCACTGGCGAGGAATCTACCCTGGGCCAGGACGAGCAACCTGAAAATGCCGACTACGAATGGGTAATCGACCCTATCGACGGCACCACAAACTTTGTCCATGGCCTACCGCACTTCTGTGTTTCTATTGCTTGTCTGTATAAAGGCAAGATTGAACACGGCGTTATCCTCGACCCACTTAGACAAGAAGAATTTGTTGCCAGCCGTGGTGATGGTTGCCGTGCAAACGGTCACCGGGTTCGAGTCCGGGATACTAACGGACTCGATGGGGCGCTTATTTCTTCCGGTGGTGCTGGTCTTGATGAGGTCGCCGAGGCACAGGGCAATATCTACGCAAAGTTACTGGAAGGCAAAGCAACCCTTCGCCAGCCTGGTAGTGCCGCACTAGACCTTGCCTATATCGCTGCTGGTCGGATCGATGCCATGTGGATGAAACAACTGAATATCTGGGATATGGCTGCAGGCACACTCATGGTGCAAGAAGCCGGCGGTCTGCTGGGAGACTTTAACGCGGGTGGTAGTCACTTGAAGACCGGCAACATTGTCGCCGGTGCCCCAAAAGTCTTTAAGGCATTAACGCCTATTGTGAAAAAACATCTCGGGGCAGCTAAAGCGAGCTAGCCATTCGTTAGGTCTGGATCTTCAGCACCTTCACGGATTGGCAATGCCAGATCTTCCTTGCTGATATTCATGGCGAGCAAGGCATTGGCAGCAATATAGATCGACGAGTAGGTACCAACAACAACACCTAATATCAGACCAGTTGCGAAACCACGAATAAGCTCGCCGCCCATAAAGAACAAGGCAATCAAGACAAGCAGTGTGGTGAACGATGTGACCAGGGTTCTGCCGAGGGTCTGGTTAAGAGAGATGTTAATAATCTCGATCGGGGTACCCCGGCGTATCCTGCGGAAATTCTCGCGGATTCTATCGG
>CBDUKY010000517.1:0-2288 GCA_965367925.1 uncultured Pseudomonadales bacterium
ATCGGTGAACAAGGTGCGATGATGTATATGGATGACGACATTGCCGTCAACGCCATACTCGGTGATGGGACATCATCAAAGTATGGTGCGATTGGTCGATTTTTTAAGGCAATCAAGCGCAGCTTTACCGGCGAGGCTCTTTTTAGCAGCCGCTATTCCAATGAAGCAAATGTTGAACAGAAGATTGCCTTTGCCACACCAAGCATCAGCAAGATACTCGCTATTGATCTAGGTGAAATTGGTGGTGAACTCATTTGCCAGAAAGGCGCTTACCTTGCTGGGGCTGAAGGTACGGAAATCACTCTCGCACTGCAGAAACGCTTGCGGGTTGGTTTCTTTGGCGGTGAAGGCTTTGTGATGCAACGCATGACTGGCGACGGCATTACCTTTATTGGTGCCAATGGCGCACTGACTGAAAAGACCCTTGCCCCAGGTGAAGTACTAAAAGTAGACAGCGGTTGCCTGGTGGCGCTGACATCCACCGTCGCCTATGAAATCAAATATGCGGGTAAGATAAAGACCGCCTTCTTTGGTGGTGAAGGTTTATTTTATGCAAGTGTGACAGGTCCAGGTAAGGTCTGGCTTCAATCCCTGCCGGAGAAACGGCTCGGTGCCCAGCTTATGAGGGCTGGCATGTCACAACAAACAAAAGGCATTGGCGGTAAACTCTATCTGTTAGCTGTGATCGCACTGATTGTCTTTTCAATCCTCGTAGATTCTGAATTATAGGTAGTCCTTTCGTGGAGACATTTACCGCAAGAGTATTTAGTGCTGATCTACCAGTTGTTGGCGAAGAAGCCACCGCACTTTTTACTGGCTCTACCCTTTCCATTCCGTCCCTGTCATTGACGGCTTATATCGATGAAATTTCCATGCGCGTTGGTGGATTTGAGCACAATGAATTTCTGCTGGATTGGCAAACAGCTGATGGCACCAGATATTCCTTAAAGCCAGCAACCAAAGAGGATGTGGACTTTGTTATTGCTAATGCCCCACCACCTTTGAATCTCCAATTTAAGAAATGGCATCAGCGTAACTTCTCCATTCGATTCGTCTGGGGTGCAATTGCTGGTGCCGTCGCCACCCTGGCAATCTCTGCTGTTTTACTCTGGGTAAACTATGACGCGGCTTTAGACTGGGTCGTTGCACACATCTCTATCGAGAATGAACAACGCCTTGGTCAATCTGTACTTGATCAATTGAAAGCTGATGGCGACCTGGTTAGCGACGGTCTGGCAGTGGATACCATCACGAAAATAGGCGACACCCTGACCATTGATTCAGACTACACCTATCAGTGGTTTGTCATGCAAGACCCGACAGTCAATGCCTTTGCCCTACCAGGCGGTATCGTTGTTGTGAATTCAGAACTCATTAAAGTAACCGAGAATGCTGACGAGCTTGCTGCGGTGCTTGCCCATGAAGTCCAGCATATCGAACAACGTCACTCTTTAAAAAATATGGTTAACAGTCTTGGCTGGGCCGCAGGCTTGATGATTGTACTTGGCGATGTAAACGTCGCCACCGCGGTTATTGCCCACCAACTAGGCAACATGTACTTTAGTCGTGATAAAGAACAAGAAGCCGACAGACTCGGTTTTTACGCCCTGACTGAAGCCAATATTGCCCCGGAAGGCATGGTGGGATTACTGAAAAAACTTGGAGAACAACCAGGGGCAGATATACCTGCATGGCTCTCAACCCATCCTGAAACCGAGGCACGAATCGATGCGATTGAAACCTTGTTGCTGGAAAGCCCCTGTGTAAGCTGCGAATCGTTACCGATTAACTGGGCAGAAATACAGGCAGATAGCGCCCTGACTAGTAACAGCCAGGGCGATGCATAGGGTTATTCCAGACCAGGTACTGGGAATTTCTGGCAGAAGGTTTCCACATCGTGGCGAATTTCTGTCAGCTTCTTCTCATCATCATGGTTGGTTAAACAGGTAACAATCCAATCTGCTAACTGTTCCATATCTGCTTCCACCATGCCGCGACTGGTTGCCGCCGGGGTACCGATTCGAATTCCGGAAGGTCGAAGTGGTGGATTTGGATCATCAGGGATGATTTGTTTGTTAGTTGTGATGCCACCCTTATCAAGGGTTTCTTCAGCCACGCGGCCATCCAGACCATAGCTCACATGGGTATTTACAACCATCATATGATTATCTGTTCCGCCAGTGACGAGCGACGCCTGGCGATCCATCAATGCCTGGGCCAGGGTCTTGGAATTCTTAAGCACCTGCTCAGCGTACTGTTTGAACTCGTCAGTCTGGGCCTTGAGCAGG
>CBDUKY010000518.1:0-2281 GCA_965367925.1 uncultured Pseudomonadales bacterium
TCTAACTTGCGGATTTCATACAAGGTACACCAGCGACGACGATAGTCATCGATATTATGGTCCCACTCATCATAACGGTATGCCTTGTCATCATTCGACTTGCGCTTCGCCTTAAGACGTTCCATTTTTTCTAACCCGGCGGGATCTTCCATCTGCTTGATATCGTCTGCGACAATCGTTTCCTCATCGGCGATAACAACGGCTGTCGGATTATCAACATCACCAGCAATCAGTTCATCAACGTTAAGATCATTAGCATCGGACATACTTGTAAGCTTGAGCCCGTCATCCTCTTCTTCTACGAATTCAGCCTCTGCGTCTTCAAGGGCGGCTAGTTTCAAATTGATACTTGCGTCATCCCAGATTACAAACCCTCGATAACCAATAGCGTCAAGATGGGCTGAATCAGAAAACTCCCTCGGCAGTTGGGTAATCAGTTCATAACAAACCTTGACTACTTCGATGGTATCGTTAACCGTGGCGTTGGCTTGTCTCAAAGGCGCAAGGTTCGCTTCAACTTGATTCGCCAATGAATGGTTCCGGCGATCAACAAAATCAAAATCTTTACCCTCAAGGGTTGCTTGCAAGGCAACTTCGAATAGCTGTTGTCTAGGCGTAAGTTGATTTACCTGCCGACTTGCTAGTGCTTCTTGCTTCATCTGGGCCATGTCCCGCTTGATACCTCGATAGGTATTCGCAAGTTGCCAATCGATGCGTCCCGGCTCGCAAATGACAAATAATTGCCTTGCCACTGCAGGTTCTTCGAAGGTTTCAAAAAAAGATTCAAAGGCAACCAGAGAGTTTTCCATCTGAAAATCAAAGCTACCAAATTCATAGCAGCCTATCTGATGCACAAGGGCCATTTTTAGCCAGCGTAAATTATTCGCCCGGTCTTCAAATTGATCTACCAGTGGCGGCAAATAAATACTCTCCCCATCGGACCAGGGCAATTGTTGATTGCTAGTTTCAGGCGGTATTGGCGATATCTTTAATCGATACCCGCTCATGGCCTCACTAAACATTTGCAAGACCCTTTGTTCCTCACTCAGTCGAATCTGGCCCAACAAGCGTTGCATCAGCTCCTCCGAGCGAGCTGACTCAAGTTTTAAAAACGCCACAGCAGCGGCTGAATTAACTGGCGCAAGCTCAACGGCCGCGGCAATCCAGGGTTGCATCACACCAGTTTGCATAAGCGGTAGCCTGGGTGCAGATATTGTAAGCGCTATACAAAGGTCTAGTTGTACAAGCTCACTACAGTAGTGCATCAATTGTGCGAAGGACTGATTATTGAGTTCTGGGGCAATGGCAACAAGACTCTCGACCCAGTCTTCAATATTGTCACCTGCCATTGAATAGCGCATCACCTGCTCATGGTAAATTGCTTCACAGGCAACTAGCCTCGAAATCAGGACAGGATACTTTTCAAGGTAAACCTGAGCATTATTGGGGTGTTGATCGAAAATATTAGCAACCATGCCCCAGTCAGAAATTTTCGCCTCTCCTGTGAGTTGCAAGAAAGCTAATAACTCCCCTCTGCCTAGTTCCGATATGGACATGACAATATTGCACCAGGCATCAAAGGAACGAGACTCTGAACAAACAATCGCAACTGATGTTTTAAAAAACTCAGCAATCAAGTTTGTTGCCTGGGGATAAGAAGCTGCGACTTTTCTACCTGAGTGCTCAATAAGCGCTAGTGCATCTGATTCGTTGTTACTGAAACATGCCTGCACAGTATTAATATAGGCTTTTACTGGTTCATTGGAGTACCGGGCCAGATCAGTTGCATAGCGACCTATACGCAAAATTGCGTCTGGTCCAATCTCCTGCGGCAGACTCGACAATTTTAAATAGGCATCAGTACTCTGCCAGCCATGCCAGCCACTATCAGCAAGCACAAGACACAGATTCGACCATTCCTCGATCTCACCTTGCGCAAAGGTGGGTTCGTACATGGCAAAGACCTGTTCAAAACGTTCGCCGACCTCTCGATTTAAGGTGACCAGTTCTGATGTGATTTCAGCGACCGTCTTCACGAAGGAAAGATTGCACCAACCAGTTCACCGATGGCGCGCTGTACTTCTTCATCGTCGGTTACAGCTTTGGAAACTGCAACTTCACAAGCACGATTAGGCGCCACATCCTTCGCCATAAGCTGACCCGCATAAACCAGCAACCTTGTGCTCACCCCCTCATCGAATCCGTGATGTTTTAGATTTCGAACCCTGGCTCCTAGTCTGGCGAGATCCAGTGCAATTTGATCTGAGACACCGGATTCATG
>CBDUKY010000519.1:0-2279 GCA_965367925.1 uncultured Pseudomonadales bacterium
TTTCACCACCTGGTTGGTACGCATATCCAGCGCATCTCCGTCAGAGATAAACAAGGTTGCATCCTTACCGACTTCCAGGGTGCCAAGACGATCATCGACCCCAAGGATTTCAGCATTAGTACGAGTAATCATCTCAACGGCAGCTTCTTTGTCCATGCCATAGGCTGCGACAGTACCGGCCATAAACGGGAGATTCCGACCGCCAGCAGGTTCTTGACGCGTATTCGATGCTAGCCCAACTTTTACCCCGGCAGCATGTAAGGCTGCTGCTCGTTTGTAAGGCATATCAATATCATCATCTGGTGATTTCGGCAGGGAATGCACTGCATTGCTGATTACCGGAATATTTTCCTCAAGCAACAGATCCTTCACCAGTAAGGCTTCCGCTCCACCAACCAGGACCACATTAGGTACCTTGTAACTTCGCGCAAAATCTATGGCAGCAATAATTTCTCTTGCCCCATTGGCATGTATGTAAAGTGCGCCCTGTCCATCAAGAATACGCTTCACTGCGGCTAGCTTAAGATTAATACCCTGATCTGGATCATAGACCGAGGCATTATCAAACAATGGCTGGAGCTGCTGCACTGTGCTTTCGTACTTGTCATTTTCAACCATGGTTAAAAGCCCGCGAGCATAGTTAACCTTGCGCTTAAATCTCGCTGGCCAGTAGAGGTGCAAGCCATCATCAGCGCTTACCGCCGCATCTTCCCAATTCCAGGCATCTAGCTGCACAACAGACGATGTACCTGCAATCAAACTGCCCTTCGGTGTCACCTGGGCCACTAAGATGCCATTAAACCGCAGGGTCGGGATTATCTCGGAGTCGGTATTGTAAGCAACCAGTGCTCTAACACTGGGGTTTTGACTGCCACGCTCTTTGCTATCAACGGAAGCACGAACTGCATTGACCTCAACGAGCCCAACATCAGTATTAGGCAGGATAAACCCAGGATACACATGCTTACCGGTCATAGGCACAATTTCATGGCCAGATAGATCCAGGTTTGTATCGCCAGTTACTGCCGTCAACTTGCCTTCATCAAAGGTGATCGTGGCGTTTGTGATAACCGTTTGATTACCAATATGAGCAACAACGCCTGTTATCGCAATTGGTGTGTCCTGTTTTCCGGCAGGTTCTGGTGTCAGGGCTTGTAGGCTGACAGGTATCAACATCAAGCAAAGCAGTAGTAGGTTACGTAATCTAATCATTGTGCTGCTCCCATTTCTGTTGAAAGCATCTCGGCTAGATCCTCATGGTGGTAGTACCACTTTCGGGTGGGCGGTGGCCGCTTATCCTTGCCAGAGGAAGGAGATTTGTCTTTTGCCTGACGCATTTTTTCAATTAGTCGCGCACGCTCAAGCTGGATTTCTTCCCGTCGAACCAGGTCAGTCGCGGCATCGTAATAAACAGTGCCATCCACAAGAGTTTTCTCCGCTTTGCTATATATCGATAGCGGGTGACCAGACCAGAGCACTAGATCTGCGTCCTTACCTGCTTTGATACTACCCATACGGTCATCAAGATGGAGCAACTTCGCTGGATTCAACGTGACTAATTTCAGCGCTTCTTGTTCTGACAAGCCACCATACTTAACGGATTTAGCCGCTTCTTGGTTTAGTCTTCTCGACATTTCTGCATCGTCAGAGTTTACTGCCACAGTAACCCCGGCCTGATTCATGAGTGCGACATTGTAGGGAATCGCGTAGCGCACTTCCCATTTATAGGCCCACCAGTCAGCAAAGGTTGACCCGCCAACACCATGTTCTACCATCTTGTCTGCAACCTTGTAGCCTTCAAGTATGTGGGTAAAGGTATTGATACCGAATCCAAACTGGTCAGCGACATGCATCAGCATATTAATTTCTGATTGAACATAAGAGTGACTTGTAATGAATCGATCACCATTTAGGATTTCTAGCATGGTATCCATTGCCAGATCACGACGTGGCGCCACAGTTTTGCGTTTAGCTGATCGTGACAAATTATTATAAGCATTCCAGCGCGCTTCATATTTTCGCGCCTCGGTAAAAGCGTCAACATATACCTGCTCAACACCCATGCGGGTTTGCGGGTAACGGATGGAAACCGGATTTCGAGAGCGTTTCACATTTTCACCCAGGGCAAACTTGATAAAAGGATCAGCGTCCTTTATGAGTAACCCCTGAGGATCTGCTCCCCAGCGCATCTTGATGATTGCAGACTGCCCACCAATTGGATTTGCAGAACCATGCAGTAACTGCGCTGCTGTAACACCCCCTGCTAGATCGCGGTAGAT
>CBDUKY010000520.1:0-2228 GCA_965367925.1 uncultured Pseudomonadales bacterium
ATGCGCTAAGAACCCTTAAACAGACCTACGGACCAAGATATCAATTGTTCCTGATTGGTGCGGCACAGGTATCCATCTATCTCGCTCAGATGGCACAGACCCTCGACTACCATGTCATCGTTTGCGATCCACGGGAACAGATGATCGAGGACTGGCCGATCGAAGGCGTACAACTGGTCCAGGATATGCCAGATGACGCGGTTGAAAAGTACGCTAATGACAAATTTTCAGCGATTATTGCCTTAACCCATGACCCTCGAATTGACGATATGGGTCTTATGCAGGCCTTGAAGACGGATGCTTTTTTCATTGGCGCCATGGGCTCCACCAGAACCTCAGCAAAACGCAGAGAACGATTAAAACTACTAGATCTCAGTGACGCGGAAATTGACCGGCTTTATGCACCAGTAGGCTTACCTATTGGCAGTAAAACACCTGCCGAAATCGCCATTTCAATTCTTGCCCAGCTAACCGAACTAAGATCAACTGTCGACGCAGAGATGCAAGACATTGAGTCTGCAGCCTCGTGATTGGTGCCATTGTTCTTGCCGCGGGCAAGAGCCGACGATATGGCAACGATAAGCGCCAGGCCCGCCTCCCATCTGGGAAAATGGTTATTGAAGAATCAATTCTTGCGCTGGTCGACCTCATACCGGAAATCATTGTTGTTTTAAGAGACCATGACGAAGCGCTTCTTACCGCACTCAAGAAATCCATCCCGCGCAAAGAGGTAAGCTATTTTTGCGCACCTGATGCCAACAAAGGTATGGCGCACAGCCTCGCTAACGGAATTAAGGAGGCGAAAGATTGGGATGCAGCATTGATCGCCCTCGGTGATATGCCCTATTTACAACCTGGGACCATTAAAGGGCTCCTCAACAGTTTTCAACATCACCGGCAATCTTGCTCGCCAATTATCCTACCCATCTATCAAAACAAGCCTGGCCATCCCGTAATATTTGCCAGGGCGTACTTTGATGAAATTGAACAGCTAACGGGTGACAATGGTGCAAAAGCCATCATCGAAGCGCATCCGGACGCGGTATTCAGGATTGAAGTGGATGATCCGGGGGTGCGAAAAGACATCGACACACCAGCAGATATTTCAAGTTGAGCTTATTCCCCTACCCTACTCGCCCAGTCCAGCTTGGACCGACAAACGCCATAAAAATTATGCCCTGGTGGATGGAGCAACTTTAATTTTTGCTGTTTCTTTTTAACAACAAGTGATTCACCCGGCTCAATTTCGAATTCAAGCTGCGAGTCAAAGCTAATCTTGGCATTCGTACCAATATTCGAACCAACTGTGATTTTAATCTCAGCGTCACCAGGTACGACCAGGGGGCGACTATTGAGTTGGTGAGGGAACATGGGTACGAGCACGATCGCATCGAGACTTGGGTGCATGATAGGCCCGCCTGCAGAAAGGGCATAGGCTGTAGAACCTGTTGGTGAAGCAATGATCAATCCGTCGGAATACTGGTTATAGACGAAGGTCTCGTTGATATGCAGGTCAAAATCCAACATTTTCGGCATGGTTGCCGAATGTATTAAGACTTCATTCAACGCACAGGGAATTTCTTTGATGCCTTTTACCGATACCTCACCTTCTAGCAGGAAATGTTCTTCCTGGGTGTAATTGCCTGCTAACACCTCACCGACACTACGCTCAATCTCGTTAGGAGATACATCCGCAAGAAAGCCCAACCTGCCACGGTTAATGCCAAGAATAGGCACACCATGGGGGGAAAAACTCCGGGCAGCACCAAGGATATTGCCATCCCCGCCAACCGCGATGATCAGATCACACTTATCTGCCAGTGCTGCCTGGGGATACGCCTCTGCATTTGATTCCTGCAGCAATGCCGACGCTGTGTCTTCAAGGTAGACGTTCACGTTTCGACTCGTGAGGAAACTGCGAACCCTGCGTAACGATTCCAGCACCAGTTCACTGCTTGTCCTGGCCACAAGACCAACATTGTTGAATTCGCCCATAATTGGCTCAAGTTCAGATAATTGGCGCATTAAAAAGTAGATGCCGACAATAAGCAACGTGAATGGGTCTGTGACCCTATCAACGGGTCATTGGACAAGGAGTTCAAGCGCTAGCAGCCGAATTTCAGCAGCAGACATTTGGTTTATTCCAAAATCGCATGAATCAACCCTTGAAATTCATTCAAATAAGTAGAAACTAGCGAGCCAAACAAGGGAAAGCCTGATGAATTCAT
>CBDUKY010000521.1:0-2225 GCA_965367925.1 uncultured Pseudomonadales bacterium
ACTACCTGAAATTGAAGATGTCGCATCCTATCTTTGGGATGAGGAATCTACGCCTCCAGGACCTGGCGCTTTACCACCTACACAAGATCTAGCGTCCTATCTCTGGGATGAGGAGTCCACACCACCCGGACCTGGCGTTTTGCCAACTGGGCAAGATCTAGCGTCCTATCTCTGGGATGAAGAGTCCACACCAACTGGCCCCGGCGCTATGCCACCTGCACAGGATGTTGCTGGTTACCTATGGGGAGATGAGAGAAATCCCACGCCATTTAAGTTGATGGACAATCAAGGTGTTAATCAAAAGGTTGGCCAATATCTCTGGGATGATGGTGATACCTATATGCAGCTTGCCTCTCTAGGCAAACCAGTTTTACAACAAGTAACTCACGACTTTATTGTGGTTGCCAGGGATTTTGCGAAACTCAAGCAAGATGCTGCCGCAATGGGTGTTGAGGTTATTGAAGAATTCGAAATGATCCGTGCTCTGGGTCTGCGATTAGATAAATCAGAATATGATTTGATGGCGGCAAACAGCAATGTGCTGTCAATTATGCAAGATCAGCAAGTTAAGACAGCAGGTCTTCGATACGCCAAAAAGTCGCACAGTTCAAAAGGGCGATCCAAAAAAACCTCTAGACATAACGCACGTGACGGCTTTGGCTACCAGTCAGCGCCGTATCAATCACGCCGTGCGAACACGCTACGCTATTCTGCAAAAGGTGATTCAGAGCTTGATGTAGAGGCAAACAAAGTGAGCTGGTCAGTGTACAACGTTGGCCAGAGTCGTCTTCGCTTTGATGAAATGCTGGTTTCTTTCCCCGAGGAGAATGGTCAATTACGCCTGGTTACCATCGGCAATCAGGTTGTGTTCCGCGGCAATGAAACTGGCGAAGTGGATTTTGATATCCGCAAACAGGTGAATCTAAACCAGAAAAAACCAGCGCGTATTACGCTCGTTTTCAGTCAGGCTGCCTCCGACACACCTGAAGATTACGCCTTAACCGCGAATTTCAGGGAAGGCATTTCGCTTGCGTATTCCAGTGATGCTAGCTTGCCGATTCAGGGTTGGCGCCGGGATACCTTCTTCCCAACATTGATTGACGCCGACATGCTGCATGTACAAGGCATCACAGGTAAGGGTGTTGGTGTTGCCATCATCGATACAGGTAGCTGGCAGCGTAGCAACATCAGCAAAAATACGGATAACCAACCTCGTGTTGCAGCCTATTACGACGCCATTGAAAACCGGACTGACCTGCCAATGGCGGATGAAAATGGTCACGGTACTCACATCGCTAGTGTTCTCGCGAGCTCAAAGAAAACCCTCGACTTAAATGGCAATGTTCCTGGTAGTTACCATGGGATTGCACCGGATGCGGATCTCGTCATTGTTCGCGCCTTTGATGAGGATGGTCGTGGTTCATATATGCACGTGATTCGAGCGATTGCCTACGTGATTGCGCACAAGCAGGAACACAATATTCGGGTCATGAATTTGTCTTTCGGTGCAACGCCAATGAGTCACTACTGGCAAGATCCACTCAACCTGGCTGTGATGGCGGCCTGGAGAGCAGGGATTGTTGTCGTTGCTTCATCAGGTAATACAGGTCCTGATCCAATGACTGTGGGTGTACCAGGTAATGTGCCTTACATCGTCACCGTTGGTGCAATGACCGATGCCTACACACCGGATGATCTTACCGATGATTATCTGGCAACCTTCTCATCCGCAGGCCCAACCCTTGAAGGCCATGTGAAGCCTGAGATTACCGCACCAGGTGGTCACATGATGGGTCAAATGAGCCTTCGCTCAACCATTGCAAAAGAACATCCTGAATTCCACGATGGTTATTCTTACTTCTTGATGTCTGGTACTTCCCAGGCGTCAGCTGTTGCCAGTGGTGTTGCGGCGTTGATGTTGCAGCAAAACCCTGATCTAACCGCTGATGATGTGAAATGTCGTTTGATGGACTCTGCAAGAGCAGCCGTTAATGCCGATGGTTCGCTGGCCTATAGTGTTTTCCAACAAGGTGCGGGTTTAATAAACGCCTTTGATGCGGTTTATAGTGATGCATCTGGTTGTGTAAACCAGAGCCTCGATATTGATAAGGATCTCGCAGGTGTTGAGCACTATGGTGGTCCAGCTAATATGGATGCAGATGGTAACTACTACCTGCCAGGTACTGAGGGCTACATCTGGAATCTGGGTGAGTTCAATAATGCTG
>CBDUKY010000522.1:0-2218 GCA_965367925.1 uncultured Pseudomonadales bacterium
GTGTCTATGTCTACCAACAACGGCAAACTGCTAGCGGAGGTAATTCTGCGGACATCTTCTAAAACATCATTTAGGGACGTCATGCCAAGATCCGGCAAACCAAATGAAGCATTGGCAACCCCAGCGCCGGAAACGTAAATCGCCTTAAAACCCACGGATTCAGCCATCATCGCTGTATAGGCATTGATGGTTCCGACTACTTGTAGCGGATTTTCATCCTTTATTGCTTGTCTTAATTTTTGTCCTGCAGAATGCATTTTGTTCATTCCCAATAGCTATAATTTCGGTGGAAAAGTATACCGATTAGCGCTGCAAGATGCTGTAAATTTTGGTACCTGTAAAACCAGAATACTGAGAATTCCGACATGGAATCAACAAGATGGCCAGTCTAGTTCTTCGCCGCATCATGAAAAAACTGGTGCAACTCTGAATAATCGTTAGTGACAGGAAATTGAGGAAATTCCTCGATTACATTTTCAGGTGCACGGAATAAGAAGCCCGCATCTGCTTCACCTAGCATACTGGTGTCATTGTAGGAATCACCAGCTGCAAATACCCTGAAATTGAGACTATGCAATGCCTTTACAGAGGCCCGCTTGGGATCGACCTGGCGAAGTTTGTAGTCTGCGACGGTATCGTTTTCATCAATCACAAGTTTATGACAAAAAAGCGTTGGCCAGGCCAATTGAGCCATAAGTGGGCTCGCGAATTCATAGAAGGTGTCTGACAATATAATGACTTGAAACGCTGTTCTAAGCTCATCAAGGAATGCCTTTGCGCCTGGCATGGGGCTTAATCCGGCAATAACCTTCTGAATATCTTTCAAGGTCAAATTGTGTTGTTTGAGAATATCGAGTCGCTGAGTCATCAACACATTGTAGTCTGGGATGTCCCTGGTGGTTGCTTTTAGTGCATCAATACCGGTTTCTTCCGCAAAAGCGATCCAAATTTCGGGTACAAGCACCCCTTCTAAATCAAGGCAAACAACGTCCATAGGTCTCCAAATACGGTGGCTTTGTCAAAACAAGGCGCGGATTGTTTCATGGAGAACGAAGCTGACGCAAGATGCGACTGCATTTCCGGTTATTTAGATATTGCTTAATGAAATTTCTAAAGGATTATGCAGTTTGTTAGGCTAGCCACGTTTTTCACGTGGTAACACCTGCTATGAATACGCTTGAACGAATAGAGACCCTCGAGTCTTTGAATGGCCTTGAGCCATCTGACGTGATTAAGCTCGCTTTAGAGTCACACGACAAGGTGTGCATCTCTTTTAGTGGCGCTGAGGATGTTGTGCTGATTGATATGGCCTGCAACCTGACAGATGAAGTCAGCGTATTCTCTTTAGATACCGGTAGACTGCACCCTGAAACCTACCAGTTTATCGAAAAGGTACGAGATTTTTACGGTATCGATATAGACGTTATCAGCCCTGATGGTGAAGCAGTTTCTGCACTGGTTAAAGAAAAGGGACTCTACAGCTTTCTAAAAGATGGCCATAACGAATGCTGTGGGGTTCGTAAAATTGACCCACTCCGTCGTCATCTTGCAAGCCAGGAAGCCTGGATTACCGGTCAAAGACGAGATCAAAGCCCTACTCGCGCTGATGTACCCCTCAGGCAACGCGATTCAGCCTTCAGTACTGACGATAACCCAATCACCAAATACAACCCATTGGCAAACTGGACCTCAGCCCAGGTCTGGGCTTACATTCGAGAGTATCAGCTGCCTTACAATAGTCTCCATGACAGAGGCTTTATGAGCATTGGTTGTGAACCCTGCACTCGCCCTATTGGTCCCAATGAGCACGAACGGGCTGGTCGCTGGTGGTGGGAAGAATCAACCAAACGCGAATGTGGGCTGCATATCATTAATGTAAAAGACTAGACCTATGCATATCACCTTCGTCAAAAAAATACTCCAGGATGGCTCACCTTGCCAGAAGTGCATCGATGTTGAGCAGCGTCTGGTGGATAGTGGCCAGATGGAAAAGATCGATGAGGTCCTAATTGCTGACGAGCGAGATACTGAATCTGCTGGAATGAAACTAGCGGCAGAGGTTGAAGCAAGCCGGGCTCCCTTCTTCGTCGTTGAAGATGGTGGTGAGCGAAAGGTGTATACGGTCTATTTCAAGTTTGCCAAAGAGGTTTTTGGCAACGAACGCTCAAGTGGAGAACAGGCCAGAGAAATCCTTAACGACAACCCTGACCTGGATTTT
>CBDUKY010000523.1:0-2203 GCA_965367925.1 uncultured Pseudomonadales bacterium
AATCGGGTACACAGCATTGATTGTTCTTATCAAAAATATTGAAAACTTCCAGATCCATGCTGACTCAACCGTTGAATTTCACCGCTTGCTAGCATCAAGATCGAAGAATGTAGTGCTAGCGTTAATCCTTGGCATGCTCGACGAAGTGTATCGCCGCCACACCCCCCATATGGTTGCCAGGCAACTAGAAGATCAGCTGGTGCTCAACAAACAAGGCTTTGAAAATAGAAAGCTACTTGTGGACATGATTGAGGCGCGCAAGGGTGATGCTGCCGAGGCTATCTGGCGACAGCACTCGCGAGCCGTAAAAAAAATTATCTTGAACGAACTGGGTGACACGACAGTTCTTGAGCTGTTTTAGACCACCCGCTAACTACCCCGGACTGATAATCCAGCCGCTGTATAGATATCGTCTATTACTGCCATATTGGCAATGCCATCAGAAGCAGGTGTTAAACAGGGTGTACCTTTGAGCAAGCAATCGGCGACAGCCTGCATCTGGTATACATAAGTCGTGGTTTTTGGGAACCGCTGCTTTGATTCCTCACCGTTTCGGGTGATTTTAAGTGAGTTGCCAAATTGTGGTAGGTAGGGGTTCCTTGCTTGAAGTATGCCCTCGTCTCCCTCTACCCTTACTAACGATTCGACTGAATCGCTAACAATAGAACAGGATAATGTGCCTTTTCTATCGTTAGAAAATTCAAGCTCAACTTCCATCGAACCATCAATATTTTCTGCAACGATATCTGGTGTTGCAGAAATGATCGTTGGAGATTCCGCAAATATAGCCCGCATCAAATTGATGCCATAGCCGCCTAAATCCATAGTTGAACCGCCAGCGCAAGCATAGGACAACCTGATGTCATCAGGTTCTAACAAACTCTTCGGAACTTTAAGTACCACGTCGATATTACGAATTTGGCCAATTTCGCCTTTATGTAATTGACTCAATATCTCCCTCGCCATGGGATGATATCGGTAGTGGAATGCCTCGATAAGCTGTAATCCAAGTTTATCTGCGACCTGGTTCATCCGCATTGCTTGAGCTGTATTTGCGGCGAGGGGTTTTTCAACGAGCACATGTTTACCTGCTTTAAGCGCTGCGATTGTCCACTGTTCATGGAGGTGGTTTGGCAGTGGGTTATAGACAAGATCAATGTCCGGGTCTGCCAGCAAAGCATCATAATCTCCATAGGCTTTGTTGATGCCATTTCGCGCCGCATAGCTCTTTACATATTCCTCCGAGCGGGAAGCAATAGCCGAAATCTCAACATCAGAAACCTCCGCAGCAGCATCGATCATGGCGACTTGATTGATTTTTGCGCATCCCAGAATCCCCAGATTAATAGCTGTCTTCACGCGTTACTCCCTGTTTTTGGTTGTTTGAGTTGGGTTTAGGCTTGATTAAACGATTAAATTATATACATTGCAATTATTACACTATATAGATAATCTGCTAATCAAAGCTGAGTAGAGCTTGATAACCAATAGATCCGGAAGACACACAGAAAGGAGACATAAGATGTCGAGTAACGATACGAATTCCATTAACCCGAATGATGTAGAGCCGGAGGCGCCTGGCACCATTGAGCCAGTTTATACACACGTCGAACGCTTTCCTGTGGGTTCCAGGGAGAGTCTCGAGTTTCTGGATGAACACGGTTTTGTAGTAATCGCTAATGCGTTAAACCAACAGGAATGTGATAAAGCAATAGACCTTACCTGGGATTATCTTGAGCAATTAGGGACAGGTGTAGATCGTAATGACTGGCATACCTGGGACGATGACAAGTGGCCAACTGTTGTACACGGCGGCATTTTGCCAGGTCATGGTATTGGTCACAGTGAAGCGCAATGGTTTATCCGCGGTGTACCGAAAGTAAAACAAGCCTTTGCATCGGTGTGGGACACAGATGACCTACTGGTAAGTTTTGATGGCATGGCCCTTTGGCGTCCATGGCCTTTAAACGAGGCATGGAAAACGAATCGCGGTGGTTCCTGGCTCCATATAGATCAGCACCCAATTTCACGGCCTGGCAAGCAATGTGTTCAAGGGCTTGTAAACCTGTTGCCAACCACCCCTGCAACCGGTGGCAATGTGTTGATTCCTGGATCACACAAAAACTTTGAAAAGATTCCGGAAGTTTACCCGGAGCGTCTCGGACGATTACCACTGGATCTAGATCATTTCAGGTTCCCTGCA
>CBDUKY010000524.1:0-2183 GCA_965367925.1 uncultured Pseudomonadales bacterium
TCCAGGGAATCAGCACCGAGGTCTTCAACGAAAGATGCTTCAATCGTTACTTCCTCTTCCTTAACTCCCAACTGTTCACAGACCAGTTTTCTTACTCGTTCTTCTGTAGTACTCATGCTTTTGTTCACTCCTAAGATGCAGTCAAAGCTGCGCTAGTTTAATTAATTGCCAGCAACCCTATCAAGTCTTTTATCGGCTTGACTCTGGCGTAGATTTAAGGGTTTATTCTTACAACGCTAGAATCACGCCATATACATACCGCCATTGATATGAATCGTCTCTCCAGTGATAAAGCCTGCTTTGTCGCTGCACAGAAATGCTGTGAGCGCTGCAATTTCGTTCGATTCACCTAATCGACCAACTGGAATACGTGAAAGTAACGCAGCTTTCTGGTCTTCTGGCAATTCATCGGTCATATCTGTACTTATGAAGCCTGGTGCAATGCTATTGATTGTTATACCTCTGGAACCTAGCTCAGCAGCCAGCGCCCTGCTATAGCCTTCCATACCGGCCTTTGCCGCTGCGTAGTTGCTCTGGCCTGGATTACCCATGCTACCGACAACGGAACTAATGTTAACAATACGGCCCCAACGTGCTTTTGTCATACCACGCAGACAACCTTTGGTAACGCGATAAACCGAATTCAAATTGGTGTTTATCACATCGTCCCATTCTACCTCTTTCATACGCAGAGCGAGGTTATCTCTGGTGATACCGGCATTATTCACAAGTATTGTTGCAGCATCGAGATCCTTGATGGACTCGAAAAATGCATCAATTGAATCTCCATCCGCAACGTTTAGCACTGCGCCACGGCCTTTGTCACCAAAGGCTTTAGAGATATTGTCTGCACCTTCAGACGAGGTCGCTGTGCCTATCACAAAGGCACCCTCTGCAAGTAGCTCAGACGCTATAGCCTGACCTATGCCTCTCGATGCACCGGTAACAATTGCTATCTTGCCACTTAGCATTATCCTAGCTCCGTTTTGCTCGCCAGCAATGAATCTACTGAATTAATGGACAGACTAGCAATGCTTTTGTCTATTCTCTTATTCAATCCGGTCAGCACCTTACCTGGTCCGCACTCGACAATTCTATCCACACCATCGGCTACCATTTTCTGAACGGTGTTGGTCCACAAAACCGCGCCAGACATCTGGGCAACCAGATTACTTCGAATTTCATCCGGTAGATCGTGATAATCCGCATCAATATTCTGGATAACCTTGATAGATGGCTTTGCCACTTCTACCTCGGCCAGCACTGCTGCCATATTCTCACCAGCTGGCTTCATTAGCGCACTGTGAAATGGTGCACTAACTGCCAGTGCCATGGCTCGCTTGGCACCTGCATCTTTTAGCTTCGTAATTGCTTGCTCAAGGGCACCATTATGACCTGCTATAACGACCTGACCCGGGGCATTAAAGTTCGCTGCCTGAACAGTTTCATTGTCACTGGAAACCTCGGTACAAATACTCACTACCTGGGCATCGTCAAGCCCAAGAACCGCTGCCATACCACCCTGGCCAATGGGCACAGCAGTTTGCATAAATTGACCACGTTGCTGTACTAGCTTAACGGCTGTTTCAAATTTCAACACACCAGCGGCCACAAGGGCTGAATACTCACCAAGACTATGACCAGCAACCACATCTGGTTGCGGCACACCCTGTTCCAGAGCAACACGCCAGATTGCGATGCTGGCAGATAATAATGCTGGCTGGGTAAATTCTGTTTGATTGAGCTTATCTTCAGGACCGTTTTGAACAAGATCCCACAAGTCATAACCCAGAACCGCTGATGCCTGCGAAAAGGTTTCGAGCACGACATCATGAGATTCCGCAAGGTCACTTAGCATACCCACTGATTGTGAGCCCTGTCCTGGAAAGACATACGCCAGCTTACCCATAGTTACACCTCTTAATGGATTAGATTCCTAGATGGTTTTTGGCTGATTTGCCAATAGGCAAAGCACACGAACTTGCATACAAGTTCGATGTGCTTTTCCGAGAAATACAAATTCATTCATATCCACGATCGTTTAGAAGCAAGTTCAAAACCATCGCGATTGAAATTAGTCGTCTTGGGTGTGAACGACTTTTTTGCCGCGGTAGAAACCGTCAGCGGATACATGGTGTCGACGATGAGTCTCACCAGTTGTCATATCTTCTGACAAGGTTGAT
>CBDUKY010000525.1:0-2183 GCA_965367925.1 uncultured Pseudomonadales bacterium
ATCGCCAGTGTCGGGGATCTTGCCCTTTTGTTTTAGATGATTAAACCAGGTCCAACTTGAGCCGATGTAGCCGCCACCAGAGACTGTCGAAAGGTAGTCGATTTTTCTGAGTGCTGCTTTGCTGTTTAGCGCCTGCATCACACCCAGTGCAAATGATGCAGATCGAATGCCACCACCAGAAATAGAAAGCCCTGAATATTTATTACTGTTTATATCTTGTTGGCGGTTGGCTCGTTGCTTGCTAATACGTGCTTGTTCTTCAACTACAACTTCATCGAATAGAACAGTTGGTTCTTTAGAATCGTGATCGTTAGTCATAATAGCTGTTTAACATTAGCGTTGAAGGTTCAAGTGTAGGCGTTTTGTTAGGTCTTTGTAACCTGCAAATGTTGACGATTATTCAAGCTATGGTTTGCCTTCTATAACATCGCCAAGTAAATACCGAGGTCCGGTGCCTTGACGTCTTGCCTTGTCCTCCGGGTTGTACAGTGCGCATTTCTTTAGGGACAAGCAGCCGCAACCAATACAGCCATCAAGGCGATCTCGCATGCGTTGGAGAATTTCTATTCTGTTTTGTAGCTCGTCTCTAAATTCGGCGCTAATTTTCGTCCAGTCTTTCTGGGTTGGTGTGCGACCATCCGGTAGGTTCTTAAATCGTTCTCGGATCTCATTAATCGAAAATCCAAGCTGTTGGGCGATGAGTACAAATGAGAGTCGGCGAATATCTGAGCGAAGAAATCGTCGCTGACCGCCAGCATTTCTGCTTGGAGAGATAAGTCCCTTAGATTCATAAAATCGAATAGCGGAAACAGATAGCCCTGTTCGTTCTGCAATCTCTCCGATGCCTATCAGTGGTTTTGCCATTCCTTTTTCCTCTTGACCTCAACTAAGGTTGAGGTATTAACCTGCGTTTTTCAATCTTTGTCTACAGAGGAGAATTGCAATGGCAAGATTAGAGCATGTCAACTTTACCGTTACTGACCCGGAGGCATCGGCGAAAATGCTGTGCGATTTGTTTGGTTGGAAAATTCGCTGGTCTGGCCCTGCTAAAGCTGGTGGTCATACCGTCCATGTGGGGCCGGAAGACAATTACCTGGCGCTCTATACGCCAACGAAGCTCCACGAAACTGAAGTTTCGCATGGAGAAATAAAGGGTGGCATGAGCCATGTTGGGATTGTGGTTGACGATCTAGATGCGACGGAGCAGAAGATTCTGGCGGCAGGCTTTGAAACCGTAAATCACGATGACTATGAGCCTGGTAGGCGGTTTTACTTTAATGACCTGGATGGTATTGAGTTCGAGGTGGTTAGCTACAATTCGTAAGCCCAGCCAACGACTATTTTGAATCCAGATAGTTATCGAGGCTAAAGCGACCGGTGCCAACACCTGCCACGACAAGTAGCCCGGCCATGATGCCCATATTTTTGAAAAAATTCTGGGTTTCATGGTTGCGCTCCATGCCTTCACTATAATCCCAGAAATTGTGCATAAAGAGACTGATAACCAGGGTAAGACCTGCAAGTACAAAGGCTGCGAATTTACCCTTGAAGCCCAATATGATCGCGCCACCGAGGCTGAGTTGAATCACAATCGTCAGTACCAGTAGAACGGGTATGAAAGGCACATTGTGCTCTTGCATATAGCTAGCAGTAGTGTCGAATCCAGTAATCTTGCCGATGCCTGGCAGAATAAAATACATGCCGAGGAGAAATCGGCCAATCAACAAGCAGGCGTTTTCAATCATCGTCATATTGGTTGGCTTCCCTGGTTTCGAAAAAGGACTAAGTCACCAAAGCGCTGGTGTACGCGAGTCAAACGCACACCAGTCCTGGTCGTTAAGTAATGGTTTGCAGCGCTAGATGCGGTCCTTGGCTGCTTTTTTCATGGCCTCGGCTTTCTTCTTAGCTTCTTCCTTGGCTTCGTCGAACATATCTTTTGCGTCGTCTGCCACGTCTTCCATGGCGTCAGATGCATCATCCATGGCATCTTCGATATCCTCACCCATCTCTTCAATGGGGCCTTCGCCATCAACAGCGTCAACCATGCTGTCCATCTTGTCAGCTGCCTTATCTGCCATTTCAGATGTTTTGTCACTGGCCTTTTCCATCGCGGTGTCTTCCCCGCAGGCAGTTAAAAACAAGCTGAGGAGAAATACGATTGGTATATAGCGCATGGTCTGGTG
>CBDUKY010000526.1:0-2179 GCA_965367925.1 uncultured Pseudomonadales bacterium
CCGTCCGCGACTCGAACGCGGGACCAACTAGTTAAAAGCCAGCTGCTCTACCAACTGAGCTAACGGCCCACACAGGAACGGCGCATGATACCGATTTGTAATGAAAACTCAAGATTTTAGATCGAATTATCCGAAGATTTGATCAATTACTGCCGATGTAATGTCAGTACCGCCGAGTTCGTCCAGGGTGAGTATCCCGCCAGGGTTGACGACATTGAATTCAACAACATATGGGTAGACCAGATCCATGCCCACAAATTGTGCGCCATGCTGGATAAGAAACTCGCCGATCCCTTCACAATAGCTGGCTTCTTCTGGGCTAAGTTCGCAAGGCGCAATACCCGCACCGGTTAAGACATTGGTCCGGTGGTCCCGGTTTGCATGGCGTAAGTATTGTCCAACGACCTTGCCACCGGCGAATACCACCCGTTTTTCACCCTGCTGAATTTCTTCTATATAGGGTTGTAACAAGCAAAATTGATCCGCATCTGGTCCCGTCATGGATTCTAAAATCACATGGCAGTTAGGATCTTTTTCAGTTAACAAGTACACATCCCTGCCAAGAGATCCTGCTGGTGGTTTGGCAATCCAACGCCCACCCTTTTGCCGAATAATCGCCATTAACTCTTCTGGGTCTGTGGAAGTGTAGGTGAGCGGGTGCTTGAACACATGGGCCTGGCTTGCGAGAAAATACTTACTCTTGAAATGCATCAGGGACTCAAGAGAGTTCATCAGGGTGCAGTGATCTGTCAGGCAATGTAACAGTTGTACCTTGTCCAAAAAGCTCTGACGCATGCCGAGCGTGAGTATCCAGACGACATCAGCGTCTTTCAGGCTAATGGTCTTGAAAGGCGGGAAAGCGTCACCATGTTTAGCAGCAGCTGCTAACGGAAATCCCTGGGCGACAATCTCCGATGCGTGCATGGCGATGGAATCAAAGAAGCAGCATTGGACCTGATGGCCGCGTTTGATAAGTTCATTACCGAGTCTCAGGTAGTTGCCGTCCTCGAAGGTCTCGCTCTGGGCAATCAGTAGGATTATCTGGGTCATATAGGCATCTGGACGAACGAAAAGCGGAGTTTACGCGTGTCGTTACTTGAATACACCGCATTCAAGCAACTTCTCCCTGACAAATATTCATTGCTTATATAAGCAGAAGTAATTGTCATTTTACGAGCGACCTTTGAAGTAGGTTATAATGATCAGACGTTTTACCGGGACAACCCCTATGGCCAGCATCGCATTTGACGTGCCATTACACCAAAGTCACAACCTCACCAGTGAGGAAATTGCAGACTTTAAAGCTAATATCAAAGCACTCTTAAAGCGAGAAAACGCTGTTCTCGTTGCCCATTATTATACGGACGACGCGATTCAGGAACTTGCTGAGGAAACTGGCGGTTGTGTGTCGGATTCCCTTGAGATGGCGCGTTTTGGTAATCAGGTTGACGCCAGTACCCTTATTGTTGCCGGGGTGAAGTTCATGGGTGAAACGGCAAAGATCCTCAGCCCGGAAAAGCGAGTGCTGATGCCAACCCTGGAAGCCACCTGTTCCCTTGACCTTGGTTGCCCAATCGACGCGTTTTCAGCATTTTGTGATGAGCATCCTGACCGGACGGTAGTGGTTTATGCCAATACGTCAGCGGCGGTAAAAGCCAGGTCAGATTGGGTCGTGACGTCCAGCATTGCCCTTGAAGTCGCCGAGCACTTGATGGACAAGGGTGAAAAGCTACTCTGGGCGCCAGATAAGTATCTGGGTGGTTATATTCAAAAGCAGACGGGTGCCGACATGGTGCTTTGGAATGGCTCTTGTATCGTCCATGAAGAATTTAAGGCGAAAGGTATACTCGATCTAAAACAGGTCCACCCGGATGCAGCAGTGCTGGTTCATCCTGAGTCACCAGATTCTGTCATCCAACTCGCGGATGTTGTGGGTTCCACAACCCAGATTATTCGAGCAAGCCAGGAGCTACCTAACGAGAAGTTTATCGTTGCGACAGATAGAGGCATCTTCTACAAGATGCGTCAGCTTGCGCCAGATAAGATCTTTCTTGAAGCGCCGACTGCTGGTAATGGTGCCACCTGCCGAAGCTGTGCACACTGTCCCTGGATGGGTATGAACGCACTGGAGAATCTACAGGAAACCCTTGAGAGGGGGGATAACGAAATATTTGTTGAT
>CBDUKY010000527.1:0-2160 GCA_965367925.1 uncultured Pseudomonadales bacterium
GACAGCTTCAACCCGCTGATAGCCTGCATCAGTTGTAGTATCCGGCCGCGCTAGTACACAGGACGTGTTAAATATATTCAGCCCCTTGTTTTCCATGGCACCCATATTGAAACTCTCGACCGCCACAATCATAAAGATATCCAGGTCATACTCTCGACCGTAGACTTTTTCATCCCAGGCCATGGCCTTCTTAAGGGATTCCATTGCGAAATCCAATTTGTCGATATTATGCGCCTCAGTGAATATCTGTAAGGTGACAAGGCGACCACTGGCAGTCGTAAAACTATCTTCTATATGCTGTAAATTACCAGCAACCAGGGCAAACAAATAAGCTGGTTTATCAAACGGATCTTCCCAGGACACCCAGTGTTTTTCTCCATTATCACCGCGCGCCATTTCATTACCGTTAGACAGCAATACTGGATACTGGGCCTTGTTTGCCTGAATGGTGGTTTTGTATTTTGACATCACATCCGGACGATCCAGATACCAGGTAATATTTCTAAATCCTTCTGCCTCACACTGGGTGCAATACATATCTCCGGACTTATACAAGCCTTCCAGAGAGGTATTTTCCTCTGGCTTAATATTTACTCTGGTCACAAGCTCAAAACGATCGGGCACGTCAAATAGACGCAACGCCTCACCTTCAATGGCATACTCATTGGAAAGAAGTTCACGCCCATCAATCGCAACATATTGCGTATCCAGACCACTACCGCCGTTTAACACCAACTCCTTTGGCTGACTAGATTTCGCCTCGGGGTTTCTACGGAACCCCAGGGTCGCTGTAACTTGTGTTACCCCTTCATCAATATCGACGTGCAATTCAGTGGTATCTATCAAATAGTCAGGGACCTGGTAGTCGCTTAATTCAATGGCTTTGGGTTGGCCGTCTTTCATAGTTTGTCTCGCTTTGGTAAAACGTTTTCGCTGATTTAACTCAGCTCGTATCGACACGGCAATTGCTTATGGCAACCGTGGTTCTAATCGTGATTTCAACAGAGGGCAAATTGTAACTGCTTGCAGACGCAAGGGCTAACCGCACCATCGCTGGTAACGCGCATTTTGTCTCAGATGTTAAGTTTGCGCCTGAGTATATAAATTAGTTGTGCCAACCCGGCAACGATCAAGCCACCGAGCAGGCCTCCAAGATGTGCACCATTGGCGAGTGAGCCAAGACCAAGCAGGTCGAAAACGCCAGTGAAGCCAACGACCAGGAACACCAGCATAAATACGTATATGCCACTGCGCAGTCCATGGCTTCGTTCGGGTATCTGCCAGCTCCAGTACCAGGAAAAACCTAGCAAGCCGAATACGACGCCTGACATACCGCCAAATAGACTGGCCCCACCCATAAGGTACTGCAGCAGGTTAGCAAACAAAGAGGAGACCAGAACCACGGCGGATAACACCAGGCCACCGTTAACCCATTCAATCCGGCGACCGATTTCCCATAACCACAACAGATTAAAGACAATGTGCACCCAACCAAAGTGTAAAAACATCGGCGTTAGCAGTCGCCAGTATTCCCCTGCTTGTAAGGTGCTAGCTAGACTAGCGAAATAGAGCTTGCCCTCCATCAACTGGAAGTCCAGCAAGGTAAATGCATGCAGCCATGCACTAAATTGACCAGTATCTGCACCATTGGTAATAGGAAAACAGATTATATTCGCTACGATAAGCGTCAATGTGAGCGGGGCGAGTAATGCTTCCCGCAATAATCGATTTGGTTGTGCAGAGACTGACCTTGACGCCTCCGGCAATACAATACTCCCTGCCTGAAAGTGCTCGTAGAGCCGCAGCACCTTTTGCTTGTCTATCTCAGACATCACCCATAGTACCTGCATCTCACCGGATTCATTGATTCGATGCGGTATCCTGCTTTGCCGCAGCACTTCAACAAAGCTGGTGAGGTCAATGGTCCTTGGTATTTCAAATACAACGATCATGCAGTAACAGGTGGGCCGATTAAAAAAGTCATGTAAACTGGGCTATCTTAACAGTTTCCAACACGGGAATTCCGAACATGTTAAATGCGGATCAGGAAGTCCTTTCCAATCTGATCAAATGGGTTGAGGCAGGTGAGCGCGCCTGGCTTTGTACCGTTGTAAAAACCTGGGGGTCTTCCCCCCGGCCAGTAGGTTCACTATTAAGCTG
>CBDUKY010000528.1:0-2155 GCA_965367925.1 uncultured Pseudomonadales bacterium
ATTGACCTTTTTCACGGAGAGGTCCCGCAAGATATCGATTGCCTGATCGTATCGTCTACCGTCGATAGGGAGTCCAAGCATTTCATTAGCTTCGATGGTGTCGTAGCCATGTTCCTGCAGTGCGTAAACCCTGACCTTATCACCAAGCCCGATACCTCGACCCTCTTGATGAAGATAGATCACAATACCGGTGTTAGCGGCGATGTACTCGAGACTCTGATTTAGCTGTTGTCGGCAGTCACACTTGCAAGAACCTAGCACTTCAGAGGTTATGCATGCGGAATGAATGCGAAGATTTACGGGTTTGGATACATCAACGAATCCACTAACGAGGGCGATTGGTTCATCACCTTGTTCATCTCTGTATACCCGCAGGCGAAATTTGCCAAATTCTGTGGGTAAGTTGGTTTCTGCATAGATCCTGGTTTGCATGTGTGTTCCTCGGAAAGGGTGACCTGCAAGTTCCACTCTGGGTAGTAGGAGGTAGTTGTCGAAATTGTGGATCCAGTTACAAAATTTGCCAAAGTGGAAGGCGGGCGTCTGGAACACCGAATTTAGAGGCTAACGCAACCTTTCCCAGGTTTGAAGTTCATTTATGGTCTAAATGGACTAACAATCAAGGGCTTTATCGGTAAACCTTGTCCCTACCAGGAGGCTGAATGTTGAATCGCTTGTCCGACCAACGATACTGGGCGGGTATTCGATTTATCTCCTTTTCTAGCGCCTGGTTAACATGATCGAGGAGTTTTTCATCATTCCAGACTTGATCATAGTCAACGGGTACAAATCTCAGGCTGAAGCCCAGAGGTGTTCGCTCGGCTAAACCGATAACGAGATTAGCACCAGATTGTTTTAAGGCTTGTGGGATTGCTGTGGTTGTCAGGGCAGGGAATCCGAAGAAGGGTACGAATATGCCACCCCTCAGACGCGGTTGCTGATCTGGACAAAGGGTCACAATCTGCTGGGCCCTTAAACACTGGATAATTGCAGCCCTGCCTTGTGAGCCATGTTCAAAAAGCCGCACGCCCATGGCTGCCCGTTTAAAACGTATTAGGTCATCAATTGCTGTGTTGCTATTTGGATGATAGTAGTCACTGCAATGATAATGATGGCCGAGGTAGCGCATGACAACTTCCCGATTGCCAAGTGGTGGAGTCAAGACCAGGGTTGGCCGAGAAAGATACGCCAGGGTTTCTGCTTCAACTGCTGGCAAGAGTGAAAAGAATTGCTTATCACTCAATGACCAGACGCGGCCTAGCTCAAATGCGGTTTTAACAAGTTCTGTGGTAGAAGAGCCAAGCAGTGTCGGTGCTTGATTACATAGGTGTAAATTTATACGAGCATGTTTTCGTTTTTTACGGTGAGTTAGTGGTGTAATACTAGCGACCAGGACTGCAAGACCCCGACTCAGCTTCAGCGGCAGAAGACTGGTTGCGTAGAGCATGGCCTTGAGTATGGCCTTTTGCAGCATGGACCTAAGTGGGTGGAGATTGAACTGATAAAAATCTAGTTCACCCTGGGGTCGGGTCCGAAAGCGCTTGTATGACCAGAGATACTGCTCTGGTGTAATCCGCACAGCCGCTTCAATTGCCTCGTTAATCTGATGTATTTTTATCCCCTGATCCGTATCCACCGGCCAAAAGTTGATCTTAAACTGGCCAGGCGCAGGACTACGTTCGCAAGTGGCGACGATGACGCGTGCACCTGTTCGGCTGTAACCTTCAATCAACTCGCTAGAAAGTGCTTCGATATTGAAAAAGGGTGCAAAGGTGCCCGTGTGTATCAGCGGTTCTTGATCCGGCATAAGCCCTATGCAGCCACCTTGTCGTAGCACCCGAAGCTGCTGCTTGATGCCGCTCATTGATGTGGTGACAAATTGCGTGCCGGTGATACCGCGACGTTGTTGGATAAAGTGATTGATACCTGCATGTTTGCTGGGCTGATACATATGGGTCAAACCATGGTGCTTACCCAGATAGTGATTGATGATCTCCCAGTTACCAAGATGTGGAATAACAAAGATGATTCCTCGACCAGCTGCGCTGGCCTTCGCAACATGTTCTGTGCCGCTCACCTGCTCAATATGCGCCAGAATCACCTCAGGGTCCCTGGACCATGCATAGGCAGTTTCAGCGATTGTTTTACCTGTTTCTTT
>CBDUKY010000529.1:0-2148 GCA_965367925.1 uncultured Pseudomonadales bacterium
CTTTCTGAAGGTCGGTTTATGTTGGGCCTCGGTGCTTCTGGACCACAGGTAGTTGAAGGCTGGCATGGTACTGCCTACAAGCGACCAGTCAGCCAGATAAAGGAATATGTTTCTATCGTTAAAAGGATCATGGCCAGAGAAGAGCCTGTTGAGCATCAAGGGTTTCATTACTCAATGCCTTATAGTGGCGAAGATGGCACCGGTCTTGGTAAGCCGCTGAAGAGTATTTTGCAGGCGGATACATCGATTCCTATCTATACCGCGTCAATTACACCAGCTGGTCTAGAAGCAAGTGCGGAAGTCGCAGATGGTGTGTTTCCAATCTGGCTTAATCCTGATCGTCCTGATGTTCTGGGTGGATCAATTCAAAAAGGCCTCGATAAGGCTGGTAAAACATTGATGGATTATGATGTTGCACCTTTCGTGACTTGTATCATGGGTGATGATCTAGACAAGTGTCGTATGCCAATTAAAGGTAGTCTTGCCTTGTATATTGGTGGCATGGGCGCTCGTGATAAGAACTTTTACAATGACTACACGAAGAAGCTTGGCTTTGAAGATGCAGCAGTAAAAATTCAAGATCTGTATCTTGCAGGCAAGAAAGACGAGGCCATGGCTGCCGTCCCTGATGAACTTGTAGATGCAGTTCATCTGGTTGGTCCTGCTGGTCGTATCAAAGAACGTCTCCAGGCCTGGAAGGAAGCAGGTAAGAGTGGTCACGTGAGCAGCATGCTAATTGGTGCTGGTCAGCCAGAGGCGCTCGAGCTGATTGCAAGCGAGATGCTATAAGGTCAGTCTGTAAAGCATGACCTATACGATTAAAGCAGTTAGTGCCATTAGTGAAATAGGTCAGGAAGACTGGGATGCCTGCGCAAATCCGTACCTAACGGATTCAACGTGTGGCATCCCATTCGATCCCTTCGTTTCCTACCAGTTCTTAAATGCTCTTGAAGAAAGTGATTCAGCTGTCGCTGCGACTGGCTGGGCTCCTTATCATCTAGCCCTGATGGATGAGTCGGAGAATGTCTGCGGTGTATTACCCATGTACCTCAAAAGTCACTCCCAGGGTGAATATGTATTCGACTACAACTGGGCTGATGCATTTGAACGTGCAGGTGGTCGATATTATCCGAAGTTACAAGTCTCCGTACCCTTTACCCCTGCCACTGGCCGACGGATCCTGACCAAACAGGGTGATGATTCAAAAGCCTATGAGGAATACCTGCTCTCTGGTGCCATGCAGGTGGCAGAGAAAATGAACGTTTCCTCTATTCACGTTACCTTCGCAACAGAATCCCAATACGAACATATGGGTGAGCTTGGTTTCTTACAGCGAACCCACAAACAGTTTCACTGGGTGAATCAGGGTTATGAGACATTCGATGATTTTCTGGCAGCCTTGAGTTCCAAAAAGCGCAAGAACATCCGCCGTGAACGCCGGGATGCTGTTGCCAATGGTGTTGAGATTGAGCGTCTAACAGGTGATGAAATCAAGGCCCATCACTGGGATGCTTTCTATCAGTTCTATATTGATACTGGCAGTCGAAAGTGGGGTACCCCTTACCTCACGAGGGCGTTTTTCACCTTGATTGGGGAGCGGATGGCGGACGATATTTTACTTGTTATGTGTAAACGAGAAGGCCGCTATATTGCTGGTGCCATAAATTTTATCGGGAGTGAATGTCTATTCGGTCGTAACTGGGGCTGTATTGAGCATCATCCGTTTCTACATTTTGAGGTCTGCTACTACCAGGCCATTGAATTCGCCATTGCGCGGGGTCTGCAACGGGTTGAGGCTGGCGCACAGGGGACCCATAAGCTAGCCAGAGGTTACCTCGCCACCCACACCTACAGTGCGCACTGGATCGTGAATAAATCCTTTAGCGAAGCAGTTAACCGTGGTTACATTGACGAAGAAATTGACTATATGGAAGAACACTCTCCATTTAAGCGTCAGGACAACTAAGGCTCAGCGGCCGCATCTTCTTCAGCGTGAATATTCATGACTGGAAAGCTCTGAAGTACTTCTACAAAAGCTTCAAAGACAGAAACCGAAGCAGGACCAATGTGCATATATTCTCCTGGTCCAACAACATGCTCACGTTGGATATGACCAGCCCAGACGAGAGAGTTATCGCTAGCTGCACG
>CBDUKY010000530.1:0-2144 GCA_965367925.1 uncultured Pseudomonadales bacterium
CACGAATTATTATTCGCTCTATTATGAATCTTGCACAAAATCTGGGGCTTTCAAGCTGTGCTGAAGGTGTGGAAACAGCAACCGCGGTCGATTTTTGTCGTTCAATTGGTTGTAAAAAGCTGCAGGGATATTTCATCAGCAAGCCTCTACCGGCTGAGGACCTGACCAGATTTATCAATCACTGGGACCCGGATCTAGGCCTCTTAACACACTAATAAATCATGAGCTCAAGCCTTACCCGCAGTTCAAATTCAAAAATGACGAATCGGTACTGGTCACAACGAGGGCATTCCCCTGAAATGCTTAAAATGTTTGGCCAATTCACTATCTACGGTACACTGCCTTACGAGGCAAAACCTGAACACACACGAAAAATACCGTCAAGGTGACGGCGATAATTAGGATCTCCAGGGAATAGACATGCCTAAGATTTTGTTGGTTGAAGATAACGAACTAAACAGAGATATGCTAACGAGGCGCTTGGTGCGCATTGGTTACGATATCGACACAGCAGAAGATGGCGAAGCCGCACTTATTGCCGCACAAAAAATGCCTGACGTTATCCTAATGGACCTGAGTCTACCAAAGATAGATGGCTGGGAATGTACGAGAAGAATTAGAGCAGACGAACGCATTGCGCACATTCCTATAATTGCCCTGACAGCTCACGCGCTAGGCACAGATAGAGACAAAGCCCTTGAGGCAGGATGCAATGACTATGATACAAAACCAGTCATTATGGAGCGGCTTACAGAAAAAATTGAAGCCTTGTTAGCTGTTAACAATAACAATTCGAAGGAGTAGTCACTGGTGAATGGCACCGTTCTAGTCGTAGATGATATACAAGAAAATCGAGACATTCTCACCAGAATTCTTGAACGCAAAGGCTTTGGTGTCACGATTGCAACAAATGGTGAGGAAGCAATAGAAGCTGCCAAAGCAAATGCTCCTGACCTGATCTTGCTCGATATTAATATGCCGAAAATGGATGGCTATGAAACTTGCAGAATATTAAAGCAGGATCCAGAGCTCGCTTCTGTCCCAGTAATTTTTGTCAGCGCACGTACAGATGCCGTCGACAAGCTTGAAGCTTTTGGCAGTGGCGGAGTCGACTATATTATCAAGCCGTTCGACTTTCGTGAGGTCATTGCCAGGGTAAATACCCATATCGAACTAAGACTTCTGCAAAAGAAGCTTGAGCTTAGCTATCAAAAGCTAAAGGAGCTCGAGGACACTCGCGACAAAATGGTTGGCATGATCATCCATGATATGCGCTCACCATTTTCTGTACTGACAACTGCACTACATCTGCTCGAACTAGAAGCAGGCGAACATTTTAATGAGGAAACACGCGCAGATCTTCTTGCTGCGAAAAGCAATGCGCACGAACTTTCCGCAATGGCAGACAATCTGCTTGAAGTAAGAGGACTTGAATCAAATACGATTGAATTAAAAATAGTTGAACAAAACCTGCTCGCACTACTTAATGAGGTCGTTAGCCAGACCCAACTATTAGGTCGTGATCATGAGTTTGTCGTTGATGTTCCTGAAGACCTGACGCTTCCCTGCGACCCCTATTACCTGCGTCGCACCTTTACTAACCTTATTTCAAACGCTATCAAGGCAATGCCCGAACCTGGCACGATTACACTTAAGGCAAGTGTTTCTGGTGACGTTTGTCACGTGTCCATATCTGACACTGGCGTTGGCATTCCTGAAGAAGCGAGGGAGAGTCTTTTTAATGCCTTTGTTGCTAGTCAAAATGTACCAGGCTACGAATCAACCCGATCAATTGGACTGGGTCTTGCACTTTGCCGTCTTACTGCAGAAGCACTCGGAGGCGAAATTCAGGTTGAAAGCACTCAAGGTCAAGGCTCTACCTTCACCCTTCAGCTACCATTAAAGCAACCATACAGGACGTTTGTGCCTAGTAAAGGACGTGGCGTACCACTAACAAAATTAGAGAGGTTACTCTATCCACTACCGTTAAATGCGGTGGTAATAGCCGGTATTGCCTGCGCTGGACTATATATTGACTTAGTTCAGAATCTTGATTTTAGTCCTGCGGTTCTTTACTCAGTGGTCCTGCTGATCAGCGTCGCTCACGATTCTGTCAGGTGGACATACTTTATTTCACTGCTGTC
>CBDUKY010000531.1:0-2123 GCA_965367925.1 uncultured Pseudomonadales bacterium
CTATTTACATCACCCCAGACAAGCCCCGCCTTATTAAGAGCATGGATTAAGTCTCGTCTGCTTTCAAAACTTGTAAGAAAATCGACTATCGCCTGTCGCCGTTTAACAATTTTTAGATCAAGGCTTGCATCCGTAGGTGCCGGATCACTAAAACCAAAAATGGTACTCAGTTGACGCCATAGAAAACGCACGTCAGCAGCAATAATTATCGGTCCACCCGTTGCATCCCATACCTCAGCGCCATCTGAATTTTGCTCCGCATACTCCAGATGACTCTGCGTTTGATCATCCGTCACTAGCATCGCGTCTACCATTGCTATATCGATGTGCTGCCCTTTTCCTGTTGTGGTCCTCAGATGAAGCGCAGCAAGCACGCCAACCAGACCGTGCAGCCCAGCGTTGGTGTCAGCGATCGACATGCACAATTCAACAGGACGACCACCGCTTTTCTCTGCCTGTCGAAGCGTGACACCAGTTTCCGCATGAATCACCGGTGCATAAGCAGCACGTCGTGCCTCTGGTCCTTCCTGACCAAAGCCAGAGATGGACAACATAATCAGCGCCGGATTAATTTCTTTTAGCGAGTCCCAGTCAAGTCCAAACTTGTGCATCACACCAGGTCGAAAGTTTTCTATGAGAATGTCTGCCGAGGCAACGAGCTCTTTGACCAGCCGAATACCATCCGACGAGCCAAGATCGATACTGATATTCTTCTTTCCGGCATTTTGTTGGTGAAAATAACCGGATACTGTTCCAACCTTTTTACCCAGCGTTCTGGTGACGTCCTTATCTGGCGGTTCCACCTTAACGACCTCTGCGCCTAGATCGCATAACATTCGACCAGCAAACGGCCCTGCTAGAACTCTGGACATATCAAGCACTTTGATGCCTGAAAGCGGATACGGCACTGTCACGATAGTTACTCCATCTGGAAGACAGCCAATTTTACTAAATAGCTAACGACTTATACAAGGTGCATAACTACCCCCTTGTTACTGAGCGAATAAGTCAGGTAGCAGCTTGTCGCCGTTGATTTAAACTAATTAAAATTTCCTTATGTCGTTCTTCAGTCAATTTATAGTTCGAGTAACACCAGACAGAAATTATGGAAAATGCGGCTACGAATGGGCCATATAGTATGCCTAGATTCGTGATTGTTTCAGCTGGTATATCGGCAGCTGCCGTCACAGCAGACCCGCTAGGCCAGGAAATCAAATCCAAACCTACACCACCAATGAAGTTTCCGAGGCCGGTGGTCGCTTTTGTTGAAAAGGCAATCGCCCCAAAGTAGATCCCTTCCCGGCGGCTATGAAACTGATATTCATGTTCATCAGCAACATCAGCCATCATCGAACCTAATGAAACGAATGCCTGCTGTAACATCAACCCCTGAACAAATTTGATTGCTAACAAAGAAAGAAACAGATCCAGCGTTGCATTGTTGGGAAACCAATCAAGCAAACGTAGTACAACAGGAATCACTTGAAGCGCAGCCCAGACTGCGGAACCAAGCCCCATGCTAAATCGCTTACCAACTAACTCATGGAGTTTTCCCGCAACAAATGTACCTGCCAAGAGGCCTGCAATTGAGCCAAACTGGACGAACATCATCTGCCGGGCATTAAGCTCCCAGAAATACTGAAACATGTATAAATCAAGTGAGAAGTTAACCCCCGCCATAACGCAAATCACTAGCACGCCAAAAAATAGCCAGCGAAAGGATTCGTTTTTGAATACATCACGGATTGTCGAGAAAAAATGTCCTTGTTCGGTTTTTTTAGGAATGGGATTTCACTCTGGGTACCCCAGGCGGAATACCAGATTGCAATGACTATAAGAATACTGAGCGTGATGCCGTAAGCCGTATAGTTATCTGCATTCAAACGGCCACCCTGTTCATCGGCAAAATAAATACCCAGACCAATGACTGATGCAAGTGCACCACCAATCGTGCCAAAGAACTGACGATAAGACACAACTCGGGTTCGTTCCTGAAAGTTGTCTGTTAATTCTGCGCCAAGTGCCAGATGTGGTACCTGATAGAAAGTCATCGCAACCCGCGTTAGCACAGAGAAAACAACCAACCAGAGAAAAAGTTGAATTTCAGATAGCCCCTCAGGTGG
>CBDUKY010000532.1:0-2118 GCA_965367925.1 uncultured Pseudomonadales bacterium
AAGGTAGGAAGTTTATAGAACATCTTAACGTAAGCTTCCTGTAGTACATCCCTCGCGGCTGCATCGTCACCGACGATTGCCCGCGCCAGGCGGTACAAACGTTGATTATGCCTTCGAACGATGAGCTCGAAGGCAGCGGCATCACCGTCAATTGCGCGTCTGACGAGCATCTCGTCGCTGACTTCATGGGATGAAGATAAAGATCTAGTTAATGCCATGGTATTGATCTCTCCTGTCACCAGATGATCCAGGCCCTCAGGCGCGCCATCTAGTGACGGTAACTTTTGGAAGATTTGTTAGTGCGGTCTACTAAAGGGACTTGAGATATTCCGTTAGATCAGAAGCCTGCTCATCGGTTAACCCGAGCCCCAGATAGCTGTTGTAATGGTCAACCACGTCCGCAAGGGTTTCTGCACTGCCATCATGAAAATAAGGTGGATGTTGCCAACTACCTGCCAGTGGTGTCGTTCGGTACATACCTGTCGTGGCCCGATTTGCCAGGGTAGCATCCATGCCATTTTCCTGAGGTGTATGGAGCTTGAAATTGGCATCAGTAAAGCGAGTTCCTGTATGACAACTGGCACATTGCGCTTCACCTTCAAACAGCTGTTTACCTCGTCCTGCAGCTTCTGCATCGTAAGCATCTGGTGATTGTTTTGGAGGTAGTAGACTCCACTGGTAATGTCGCAGCGCAGGCAATTTTGCGGTCACCAGATCATCCTCGACCTGAATATCAATACCCAGACGATCATCAGTAAAATTTCCCTGACCACCCATCTGGGTTACAGCGACATAAGCATTCCAGTAACTAATATCGCCTTCTCCGGTGAATGTAGCGAGGTGAATGCCGTTTAAACCCCAGGCAGGGGGAATAACAGCAGGATTATTCTGGCCATCCTGATTCCAATAGGCGTCGTATTTTCCTGGTCCCCAAGATGTCAGCACCGACTGGGTCTCGGGATCTTGCATGGCAGGGGACAGTGAAAGTATCAGCCCAGGATCGAGATCCCGATTTGGCCAGCCATCAAGGCGTTTGCCAATACCTGACGTAACCGAGTCGTCTACTGTTGAATGGCAAAGGGCGCAGGTTGTGCCAATGCTTGTCAGTCTGTCTACACCATTAATCTCTGTCACAGTAGCCTCAAGTCCAACCACTGCACCCAGTTTTAGCAATGCCACGGTCGTCGCTGGGTCATCGAGATTAGCTGTCGCAAGCAGACCTTCAGGTAGCATCTCAGCATCGACTTTTAATCCAACACCGAGCGCGACTGCCGGTGTCACGGCCTGCTCAATAACCTCATGCATTCGCAAGGTATCCGTCCACAGCGTTTCATCACCGAACGTATCATGGCGGAAGATCTCCTGACCTTGTGCCACGAGTGCAGGGTCCAGGATGCTTTCCGGACTTCCATCACAAACCGCATTGCGCTGTTCCACCTCCATCTCATCAAGTAAACCATCATGATTAAGGTCGGCACCTGAACTAATCAGCAAACCACCTGCAGGGCAATGATCATCTCCAGCAGGTAATACGGTCTGTTCAATCAGACTGCTGACGCCTGATTCGCCATCAAGCCCGTCTGTACCATTGCGGCCGTCGTCTCCGTCATCTGGGTTACAACCCATAAGTAATACGGATAGCAGCACAAGGCCGAGGTGTTTTCTTAAATTGGTTTTGATCAAGGTCATCCCTCCCGAGTTTCTGATACTGATCTTTAGAGAACAGATGCATCAGATCGGAAAAAGGTGACACTTTTATTCAGATTTGAAGTTTGCCCGTTGTGAACACGTGCCCGGCATCGAAATTTTCATCAGGCAAGATTGATACGAAGGTCGGTGTAGAGAGCCGTGGCTAAAACACAAACAGCACCGCCCAGGGCGGCACCAGCTTTCTTTCCAGGCGTATACATCGCGACAGCAAGTCCAGCCTCCGGGTCAGCGAATGCATTAACACCACCAGCACCAGAATGCCCAAATGTTCGCGGCGAGCAACGTGCGCCGAACATTGGTTGCTTGTCGTCAGGCGTAAGGTATTTTGAATCACGATAAAGCAGCAAGCCAAGATCACGAACCATACCACCGAGAACATCGATTCCCATACCTACTCTTTGCGCTGCG
>CBDUKY010000533.1:0-2117 GCA_965367925.1 uncultured Pseudomonadales bacterium
GTGATTGCCTCCTATGGAGGATTCAGCAAAGCGGTTTTCTCAAAAGATGATAAGGGCATATATATCCAATCAGACCTTGGTACGGAATTCACCCAGTTGAGATATTTTGATCTTAGCTCTGGAGAAATGACTAATCTAACTGCTGATATCCCCTGGAACGTCGCATCAATAGATCTTGCACCCAATGGTAAGCAACTTGCCTTTACAACCAATGAAGACGGTATCTCAAAGTTGTATCTACTTAACACGAGGTCAGGCAAGTACAAACAGATGCGCAACATCCCGACTGGTGTTATTTCTAACATCAGATTTTCACCCGATTCAAAACAGATAAGCCTTACTTTAAATCGCGCCACCGCTGCCGCCGATGTCTACGTCTATAACTTGTCTAAAAGCGCACTAACGAGATGGACGGAAAGTGAGATTGGCGGCTTGAATGCCGAGCGCTTTGTTGAAAGCGAGCTCATTCACTATCCAACCTTCGATTCAAAAGACGGTGCACCGAGGCAGATACCTGCTTTCGTTTACAAACCTAAAAAGGTAAACGGTAAGTTGCCCGTCATGATTTCTATTCATGGCGGTCCAGAAGGACAGGTAAGGCCCTACTTCTCAAGCAGGACTCAATATCTGGTTAACGAACTGGGAACGATTGTGATAACACCTAATGTCAGAGGTTCTAGTGGATACGGTAAAACTTACCTTGGTCTCGACAATGGTCTAAAGCGCGAGGCGTCAGTGAAAGACATTGGTGCACTCATAGACTGGATAGAAACACAGCCAGACATGGATGCGTCAAGAATTGGTGTAATTGGTGGCAGCTACGGCGGCTATATGGTGCTGGCAAGCATGACCCACTACAACGACAAAATTCGTGCAGGCATCAACTTTTTCGGTGTCAGCAACTTCGTCACCTTTCTTGAAAATACCAGCGACTACCGTCGCGATCATCGACGCCAGGAATATGGGGATGAACGCATCCCAGAGATGCGCGCTTTCCTGAACAAAACAGCCCCCATGAACAACGTAAGTAAAATCTCGAAGCCACTCTTTGTATTACAGGGTGCGAATGATCCGCGGGTACCTGCTTCTGAATCAGAGCAGATAGTATCGAGAGTACGCGCCAATGGCGCTGAAGTCTGGTATGTACTATTTGACGATGAAGGCCACGGCTTCCGTAAAAAACCGAATCAGGACTTTAGCAATGCTGCTATTGGCGCCTTTTTGAAAAAACACCTCTAACCTAAATGGAGATATGGCTGACAGCAGCTGCCGTCAGCCATACCTGCTCTATCTGCCGTTAAAAACAGGTTCTCGCTTGTCAACAAATGCTTTAGTTGCTTCCCGGTGATCCTCGGTTTGGCCACAATGCACATGATGGGTGGCCTCAAGATCCAGACAATCATCGACGTCGCCCGCCATTGCCCGGTTTAAATTTTCTTTCATATAGCGGTAAGCCACTGTCGGACCCTTGGCAAGCCGCGTAGCAATTTCCATTGTCTTCGCTTGCAGCTCTTCAGGCTCACAAACCCAGTTGGTCAAGCCTAATCGTAATGCTTCGTCGGCACTGACACGATCAGACAAGAAGTAAAGCTCTCTTGCCTTTGCTGCACCCACTAACTGCGTCATAAAGTAAGTGCCACCATAATCGCCTGAAAAACCCACTCTCGCGAAAGCCGTTGTCATAATGGCATTGCTAGCCATGATTCTCAGATCGCAAGCCAACGCCAGGGATAGGCCAGCGCCAGCTGCTGCACCTGGAAGTGCGGCAATCGTTGGCTTCGGCATTTTGAATAACTTGCCAGAAGTACCACGTTGATGATCACGTTGCTCATGAATAGCCTGATCAATTGTTCTCGCACCAACAGTACCGTCACCACTAGATGCCATGCCTTTAACATCACCACCAGCACAAAAACCCTTACCAGCGCCAGTCAGCACAATACATCGAACATCAATATCTAATTCAGCTTGTGCCAGTGCAGCTTGCAATGCAGCATTCATTTCACCTGACATGGCATTTCTCGCATCAGGTCTGTTCAGCGTCATCACGGCCACGCCATCAGTGATTTCCACCAGCAGGTGATCAGTACCTGTATCAATCTTCTTACTCATTTTGT
>CBDUKY010000534.1:0-2091 GCA_965367925.1 uncultured Pseudomonadales bacterium
TTCTCCAATACTGGTGTAAACAATACTTCCTGTTTTTCCATACTACGAATTTCGTAATCGATACCCGCATCCTTGCAGTTGGGTTTCAGGTGCTCACTGGCGAGAATCAAATCAATCCGCAAGCCGCGTCTTGGTTCTCGCTCAAAGCCTTTACTACGGTAATCAAACCAGCTGAATAGATCGTCAACTTCAGGATGAATGTGGCGAAAACTATCGAATAAACCCCAATCGACAATATTCTGCAACCATTCACGTTCTTCAGGTAGGAAACTGGTTTTACCGTCCCTGAGCCAACGCTTCATATTAGGCTCACCAATGCCAATATCCAGGTCCAGCGGTGCAACATTCATATCACCCATGACGATAACCGGCTGATCTTTTGTGCATTCAGTGTGCAGATAATTCGCCAAATTCTCGTAAAAGGCAGATTTCGCGGGAAATTTAACCGGATGAGAGCGACTTTCGCCCTGTGGGAAATAGCCATTGGCGACCCGGATTACCTGATCACCAATATGATAGTCACCCGCAATAAAACGACGCTGATGATCCTCTGGTTCCCCGGCAAAGCCTTTGCTGACGTTGGTTAGCGGGGATTTAGAGAGAAGGGCGACACCATAGTGGGTCTTCTGACCTGTATAAATCACGTCATAACCGAGATCATTAACCTCCTCTAAAGGAAAATCCTCATCGGTTACCTTGGTTTCCTGTAAACCAATGACATCCGGTTGGTACTTGTTAATCACCGCTTGTAGCTGATGTAAACGGACTCTAATGCTGTTTACGTTAAAGGAAACGACTTTCATATAGGCTTGACTCTAGAATCTAAAAAAGACAGGTGTTAGCACTCGATGAGGCTAGCAAAAACCAGCCTCAAACGACTTACAGACCAGATTTACTCGCGTTTACCGGTCATCAGGTCACGAAACTTATCAAGCAGCGTTTCGTATTTATAGTCCGTGAACTCACCAGCATCAAAGTACATACCATGCTTATCTGGACAAGCCTCATACCAGATATGGGGCTGTTTTGGATCTGAAACCTTATTCATGCGTTTGCCACAACGAGGGCAATCCACATCTTCAATCTTGTTGTATTCCTTGCCAACCTCGGGATCGCCGCTATCTATGAATTCTGACATCCATTTGCCTTTTAGCGCTTCAGCCTCGCCAGCGTCAAACCAGATTCCTTTACAGTTTGTACAACGATCGATTTCCATGTCTCGACCGTAGGTTACTTCCTCCATTGATGAATGGCACTTGGGGCATTCCATATCTTTCTCACTTATACGATGTGTTGGTTCTGTAAGGTGTTAATCCCGTAACGAGCTAGCCGAAACAAAAACTCGATAAGACCGGGCAAGTATACCTGACCCTTTGAATCGGATGCATAGCTATTGGTGAGCTTCATGACAAATTTAATCGCCCATAATACCGGGATTAAGAATCGGGCCAGGACTAATACTTGATCCGAATTGAATTCGCCTTCTTCCTACCCATATCTATATGACTACGCATAATCTATATTATGTTAAATTAAATAATATGCACGCAAGAAATAACTAAAGGGTTCAAGAAGGTTAATCAGTTGGCTCTACCTCGCTTCCCTATCACCAGGTACGCAACACAAAAACAAAGATGCTTGAAATATCTAGGTTCTGTCAGAAGTGAATGCTGACACGCATAAGGTCTGAATCTCTAGATCACTTCCAGATAATCTCGATCAGGTAATTCTGGAAAAGGTGCCGTTGGCAATGTTTGATACCAGAAGGCGACTGATGCCAGATCATCTTGAAGTGGTAAATACTGCATGTCCTTGTGGGTACGCCAACCAAGTGCCTGGATGGTCACCCGCAAATCTTCCTTGAATCGAATAGGATCAGGAATGTGCCAACGATAGAGTCCAAAGCGCTGCTGGGATTGATAAACCCCATCTGGACGCAGTACCTGGGGTAAACCCGCATAGGGCGTATTGAATTCAACATAAGCAGAGGGTGGTGATGGTGGCTTACCGAGACTCCCGCCTCTGGCAATTTTACTTAATATGCCTGGATCAAAGTTGAAGGCACCGCCAAAGTAATCCTCGGTGCCTGTG
>CBDUKY010000535.1:0-2082 GCA_965367925.1 uncultured Pseudomonadales bacterium
CAGAAAATTTACTACCTTGGTATTATCGATGGACCCTTTGCCATGGTCTGGGGATTGATCGCTGCAGTGATCTATTCCGGCTATAAAATCGATAAGGCTGCACACCAGAGAATACGTGCAGCGCTGCAAGAGAAGGTTGTCGCGGCATCTTAAATCAGCAAATACTGCGGTTTCACCTGAATGGTTGGTATTGAAACAACAGGTGTAATCGCAGTAGGCTAGTTTGATCTGAGGGAGGCATGTGAAATGCAACACGAAGAGCAGATCAAACTAATGCAGGGTTTGATGGATCGTCTCGATGACAGCACCAATGTGGATGCAGGTTGTCAGTTAAAAAATCCGGTCGATGCCTACCTGAGTCGTGATCGCGCTCTGCTAGAATGGCAGGCATTTTTTCAGAACTATCCACAAATTATGGGTTTATCGGCTGACCTCGATGGCCCGAATAGCTTTTTTACTTCCAATGATCCAGGAAAACCAATCCTGTGTACCAGGGACAAGCAGGGTGAATTCAAGGCTTTCATCAATGCTTGTCGTCACAGGGGTAGCGTTGTTGAAACAGGATCCCGGGGAAGAAAAACTATCTTTAGTTGTCCGTTTCACGCCTGGTCCTACAGCAGTGCGGGAGATCTTGTTGCGGTACCGAAGGAAGATCATTTCGGTGATCTAGACAAATCCTGTCTTGGGCTTGTACAACTTCCCGCGAAAGAAGCCCATGGCTTGCTCTGGGTTCATCCGAATCCTGAAGGCGAAATTGATGTCGATGCTCTCCTGGGCAAGGCACTTGCGGATGAATTAGATGCATGGAAGTTATCTGAGAGTTCCTTCGAGGGTACTGACTGCTACCCTCATAAGATGAACTGGAAACTAGCGATCGACACCTTCGGTGAGACCTACCACTTTAATGTGCTTCATAAGGATACGCTAGCTGAAACGACCTATGGCAATGTGCAGATGTATGACACCTTTGAACGTAACCATCGGATGATGCTTTGTAGTAAAGCCATTGACCAGTTTCGCAATCAACCCATGGAAAGTTGGGATGTGCTTACGGCGACAATTCCGGTTTACTATCTTTTCCCAAATACCCAATTGATCTTTACAGAAGTGGGGCCAGTGCTTGTCAGAGTCTATCCAAATGGTCCTGATCCAGATGACAGTTACAGCCAGATTAGCTTCTATATACGGCCCGAGGTTCGCGCCATCATGAATGATCCAACTTTTGATCAGGGCCCGATTAGTATTAGTGAACGGCTAAAAGGATTTGGCGAGGTGATTCGAGATGAGGACTATGTTGCAGCTGCCAGTAGTCATGTCGGTATGCAGTCCGGCGCCATCCCCTATGTAATCTATGGCCGCAATGAGCCCGCATTACATCATTATCACAATACTTACCGGGATGCCCTTGGCATGCCTCCATTAGAAACGGTATAGATTGTTAAGCCCTTGCGTTAGCGGCCTTTAAAGGTTGGTTTGCGTTTTTCCAGAAAAGCACTAATACCCTCCCGCTTGTCTGCGGTTTGTACCAGTGCACCCTGACCGAATTTTTCCATGGCGAGGGCGGCTTCTTTGCTGCCTTCCATGCCTTGATGCACCATGGTTTTCATAAACTGGGGTACAAAGGGAGCAAAGGAGGCGAGATGTTCGGCTCGACGTCTTACTTCTGGAATCAAATCGTTTGCCTCGACAATACAGGTGACGAGACCGATCTGGATAGCTCTATCAGCGTCGATAGGGTTACCCATCAGCAGCATTTCCATTCCCCAGCCACGTCCCACAATTCGTGGTAAGCGGGCAGTGGCACCACCACCAGGGATAATGCCAAGCTTGCCTTCCGGTGTGCCGAAACGGCTTGAAGGTGTGCAAATTCTCATGTCACAACCCAGGGCGATTTCTAGTCCGCCGCCCATACAAATTCCATCAATAGCTGCAATAGTGGGTTTAGGTGTTTCTTCAAGCTGCTGGGCGAGCCCTTGAACAATGGGTTCCAGCGCTTTGCGGAGGTCTCTGTCGGCGACCTCATTTAGGTCTGAGCCAGAGGCAAAAGCCTTTCCGCCAGCGCCAGTGATTGCGATAACCCTG
>CBDUKY010000536.1:0-2072 GCA_965367925.1 uncultured Pseudomonadales bacterium
TGAACATGATGTGATGATTCTCGATGATGAAGCCTATCGGGATCTCTGGTTTGAACATCCTGCACCAACGGCAATCTCGACCCTGGCAGACAACTGGGGCGTCATTACCACGGGAACCTTTTCCAAAACCCTGGCAACAGGATTACGAGTCGGATGGATCCACGCGAGACCAGAATTACTTTCCCTGTTTGGTCGCATGCGCTTCGGCATGGGACAAAATCAGGTCGGTTTACGGGCCGTGAGTGAATTTCTTGAGGCCGGTGATTTCGCACCCCATCTTGAAAAGGTCCGCGGTATTTATCGACAGAAACGAGATGCCTTACATAAGGCCCTGACACGAGAAGTTTCTGACTATATGGACTGGGACCTGCCGAACGGTGGATTTTATATCTGGGCGAAACTCAATCATGACCGCCATCCAACCTTGAATCTTGACGCCTTGTGGCGCACAGCCATTGAGGAAGGGGTTGCAGTCAATAAGGGCAGTGGCTTTTCCGCCGGTGGTGGTGATGCAGAAAATTACATTCGTATCGCCTACCCCTGGACACCCATTGAACAATTTGATGAAGCAGCCAGACGGCTGCGACTTGCTTGTGAACGTGTTATTACCGGTGACCCGGCCTAAACCTCAACTAAGGAACTATGATGAAAAAGCTCTTGCTTGCCGTATTTCTGATAACAGTTAGCAACCTGTGTCTGGCCAAGACTATCCTCCTGACAAATGATGACGGATACACAGCACCAGGGATCACCGCGCTCTATGACGCCCTGGTGAAAGCAGGCCATGATGTGACCCTGGTTGCACCCGCAAGCCAACAAAGCGGTGCTTCCGCGAGTGTCTCTTCTCGAGATCTGGAACTGGTTAAACATGCTGACAATATTTACTCGGTGACAGGTCGACCCTCTGACGCTGCAAGAGTCGGCCTTGCTCACGTCATGAAGGATAATCCACCAGATATTGTCATCTCTGGGATTAACTTCGGTCAGAATGCCGGTCACGATGTTATTGTCTCAGGCACTGTGGGTGCTGCGACAACAGCTTTCCAGCTAGGCTTTCCAGCTATTTCAGTTTCAACTGAGATAAAATTTAAGGAACTTCAAGCAGGCTTCCCATCAACCCTTGCTGCCATGCCTGACACTGCCAACTTTATCGTTAGGGTTTTGGAATATAGCGATAGGCTACCTAAAAATGCGATCCTTAATATCAATTATCCAGCACGTAAACTTGCAGATATTCAAGGCGCTGTTGCCACGACACTTGCGAACTATTCAGTGTTTGATGGTACCTACAAGGAAACGGATGAAGGCAAGCTCAATGCTAACTTCAATCTGAAACCCTCTGTCGGTCGTGGCACAGATGCCTATGAGCTAGCGCAGGGCTATATCACCCTTACCCGTCTTGATGGTGGCTATGGTATGAAACCCAATCGCGGCCTGAAAAACCTGGCAAGAAAACTAGAACCATAGGCTATTCGATCACACCCTTTGCACGCAGCGCTTCGATTTCTGCCTCGGTGTAGTTCAGCGCTGCAAGCACCTCCGATGAATGCTCACCAAGTTCAGGGGCTCTGGTTGGCCCTACCCTTTCCAGCGCATCAACATTAACAGGATGGTTGATGACAAATGGCATGGTTGAAGCCGGGTCAGTTGGCGGGACAACAATCTTGTTAATATAAATCATTTCATCATCAACAAGTTCTTCAATAAGTCCAACCCGCATGACATTGAGGTTTGCTTTTTCGAACATGGCCATCCAGTCATCTGAATGTCTAGTCGCCAATGCTTCTGCTGTGATGGCCTGCAAGGTGGCAGTATTTTCAAATCTGGCTTCCATGGTGGAGAAGCGCTCGTCTTCCATCAAATCAGGTTTGCCCAACAGGGTAAAAAATGCGTCAAGCTCTTCATCAGAACGAATCATTGTTAGCTGAAGCCAACGATCATCGGAAGTTCTGTACACCGACTGGGTAAAGGTTCGCTCTTGTCTAACAGCCCGATAACGCTCGTAATTACCACCTGCAATACCCGCCTGGGCAATACAGCCTGCCGCCCAGACACCATTGCCAAGCAGAGAG
>CBDUKY010000537.1:0-2070 GCA_965367925.1 uncultured Pseudomonadales bacterium
CCAGTCGTGTTACTAAACGGTCAGCGGATTGCGAGTTTTCGAGAAATTCGCACCTACCCGCCAGAAGCGGTCGAGCGGGTAGAAGTTTATCCTGAAGAAGTGGCATTGAAATTTGGTTATCGCGCTGACCAGAAGGTGGTGAATTTTGTCCTCCGGGATAGATTCAAATCCCTTAGCACCGAAACTGAATTTGCAGGATCATCCGATGGTGCAGGTGAATCAGGCGAACTAGACCTGGGATTTCTCACCGTTAGTGACGGCACGCGAACGAGCTTCCATTTAGAAGTGAATACACAAAAACCTGTCCATGAATCTGATCGTTCAATTATTAATGAGGTTACCAGTCAGCCAGCAAGCTTTGCAGGAAATATTTTTGGCCTACAAACCAATGATGAACTTGACCCTGCACTGTCAAATCTTGCTGGTGCGCCGGTCTTTTCTGCGAGCCTACCAGCCGATTTATCGACCTTAACCCTGCAAGATTTATTAGCTTCCGCAAATAACCCTCAAATCACCTCAGAGGAAGCATACCGAACGCTGGTTTCAGACCAACAAGATGCGACCTTATCAATGAGCCATGCCCGGCCATTGACAGAGCTTGTCTGGTTAACTGTCTCGAGTGAAATTTCCGTTGACGAAAGCGACTCAAAACAAGGGCTTGCTGAACTGTCCTATGAAATACCCGCCACCAATACCGCATCACCATTTACCAACACGGTACTCCTAAATCGCTTTTTCCCCGATGTACTAGAGCGTCAACGACGCACCGAGCGCGCTGAGTTGAATGTCACGCTGGCCGGCAAGATGGGTAGCTGGCAGTGGAATTGGCTAAATGCCGGCGAATTTCAAACCAGCAAAACCGAGACTGATCGAGGTATTGCAGCAGATGCCTTTATTGCTGGTGTTAACGCTGGCACAACAAACCCATTTACCTTGCCTAACAACTACACACTTTTTGGTGATGTTTCAGAATCGGACACTCGCAACTTGCGAAGCCGGCTATTACTCAATGGCGAGGTGTGGGAAAGGCCTGTTGGCGCAACTTCCGCAACCATCAACATTGCCTACCGAAGTGAAGATCAAGATAGTGAAACTGTAAATCTTACTGGCATCAACAAATCAGACTTACATCGAGAAACTGCTGAAGGCTCTGTATCGCTGGAAATTCCAATGATCGAGAATGATATCTGGGGCGACCTCAGCATCAACAGCAAGATCGAACTGAATCATCTAAGCGACTTTGGCTCCCTGGCGATATTTGATGCCGGCTTTACCTGGAGCAAGTCACCAGGCATCCGCATTACAGGCTCTTTTACCCAGGAGGAAGGTGCGCCTTCAATAAATAACCTCGGGGCGTCCATCATCAGCACACCGAATCAGCGTATCTTCGATTTCGTTACTGGCCAACTAAGCAATGCAACGCAAATTACAGGCGGCAATCCTAACCTGGTCGCTGATGAAAGAACTGTTTTTCGGCTCGGCCTGCGGCTAGAACCCTTCGATGAACATGACCTTTCATTCTCTGCTGAGTTTATTCAAAGTGAAATAGACAACCCCATCGTCTCCTTCCCAGGTGCTAACGCCGAGATTGAATCGGCCTTTCCAGATCGATTTGTACGAGATGATCAAGGTGCCCTTTTAGTCTACGACAGCCGTTCGATCAATCTGGACCACGAGGAGAGGCAGGAAATTCGCTGGGGAATCCGCTATACAAAATCCCTTGAGTCAAAACGCCCCTCAAAGGCTGTGTTGGCTGCGCTTGCGCAACGTCAACAAAGACCGGCCAATGCGAATCGCCCTGGCCGTCGATTTGGCAATCCTGGAAATAGAGGTGGCCGATTGCGCTTGTCACTAAATCACACCTGGACATTGAAAGACGAACTCACAATTGCAAAGGGTCTTGCTCCCATAGACTATGTTGGCTTTTATGGCACAGGTCGACGGAATGATGGCGCCGAGCACCGGGTTACCCTGCGCGGAAGTTATTCCCAACGAGGTTTTGGTTCACGAGTAAGAATCACCTGGTTAGATTCACGTGACTCACTGCCTCAAAATGGCATCAGCGAGTTC
>CBDUKY010000538.1:0-2066 GCA_965367925.1 uncultured Pseudomonadales bacterium
TGGCCGAATGACTGGCCGCACTAAACTAAATATTCCACTTGGTGAGCGAGCGAAACGAGGGGAGCCAACGCTGAGTGATGTAACGGTCAAAATTAGCGATGCTGCGATTGCGATGCCCCAGTTTGATCTGCAAGTCGCAAAACTCAATGGGGATTTTCGTTACGAAACCCATAGCGCGCTGACATCGGAATCCTTTACCGCCGAGCTATTTAACCAGCCGGTTCGTGGCAGTGTCTCAAGCGCCGGCGATATAGATGGTGGTGAGATCACTATTTTAGTTAATGGTGATGCAACCATAGAGGCGCTTTATGACTGGTCGGGGCAGACATTACTGACCAGAGCCGAGGGTTTGTTGCATTACGATTCTAGTTTGCATGTCTTCTATGGTGACAGAATCGGCCAACCGACCTATGTGGCGACCCGGTCTGATCTTGTCGGTGTAGACGTCCGATTGCCTGAGCCGATGGGAAAACTAGCCACGGAAGAGATGGCCCTTGAGTATAAACAGACCTTTTTGCCAGAAGGCTTCAGGGTTGAGATCAATATGGGTGATCAAGTTAAGGCGAGTTTGAAGCTGGTTGATGGCACGCTCGCAGGTGGGCGATTGCACTATGGGGCGGATGCTCTCGGTGCTGTGGCATTTGATCAACTAGAAGTATCTGGCTATTTGGACCAGGTTAATTACGAGGAGTGGGATCTCCTGTCACAAGCCCTGGATGAAGCCTCCGATGTGTCATTGGAGTCTGAACTAGCGCAAACCCTTGATCATATTGCGCTTAAGATTGGTCTACTAGATGTATTTGGTTTCGAGCTAGATGACGTTAGCACGCGAATTACGCGAGATGTAGATGCCTGGAATGTGCAGCTCGATAACGAGACGCTAAATGGTCTGGTGCGTGTTTTGGATGATGATGCCGCGGCCATGGAAATAGACCTGAATCGGATCAGCTTTACTTCTGAAGTAGATGAGTCGGGCAATGCCTTGACGTCTGTAATCGATCCTCTGGTGGATGTTGATCCAAAGGACTTATTAGCTGCCAGGGTTAAGCTAAAACGGTTAGAGCTTGATGGCGAAGACTACGGCAGTTGGCGTTTTAATTATGCACCGACTGAGACAGGTGCAACCATGACCGATCTTGTAGCCAGGGTTAAAGGGCTTCGAATTGCTGACGGTGCTGAAGTCACCTGGCAGGTCAAAGATGGTCAACACACTAGTCAATTTGTTGGTAACTTATATGTCCCAGACCTCGCCAGTGCATTAGAAAGCTGGGGTTATGCATCGAGTATTGAAGGCACGAATTTTAATTTCTGGTCTGATGTAAGTTGGCAGGGTTCTCCAGCGATGGTGGATCTAGAGCAGGTGAAGGGCACGGTAAAACTGATGCAAGGTAGCGGTAGATTTGTCCAGGCGGAAAATAATATGGGTGCCTTGCGTTTGCTGGGTATATTTGACTTCGCGTCGCTTATGAAACGATTCCGCTTTGATTTTTCTGATGTGGTAAAAAGCGGTTTTAGCTTCGATAATATTCAAGGCGTGACGCGGTTCAATCAAGGCATTATTGATGTTGTTGAGCCTATCGAAATTGAAGGCTCAGGCAGTACTTTTAAAGTGGGTGGTCGGGTTAATTTAAAAACGCGTGAGCTCGACACGGATATGATTGTTACCTTGCCAGTGAATCGCAATCTGCCCTGGTACGCGGCCTACTCAGCGTTTGCAACTGGCCCTCTGACAGGTGCTGGTGTGTTTCTTGCGCAAAAGGTATTTCAAAATCAAATCAATGCCATCAGTAGCGCAAAGTATAAAATTACAGGCACCGTGGATGAGCCAGTGATTGAGTTTGTTTCCATCTTTAGTGATTCTGTTCGTGAACTTCCAGAGGAAGATGCGCCAACAGATAATGGTGCCGTGCCAACTGATGCTGAAGTAAGCCCAGAACAAGCTATACCACCCGGAGGTTGATATGCCACGTATTGCGCTGCTGCAGATGGTTAGTAGTCAAGATGTGCCTACCTCACTCAAGGCCGCTGAACAGTTGATACTTGCTGCCGCCAAAGAAAATGTTGAT
>CBDUKY010000539.1:0-2064 GCA_965367925.1 uncultured Pseudomonadales bacterium
TGATATGCCTGACGATTGGCGATTTAGTATCAAGCGTTCAAAAACAGAGCCCGTGATCAGGCTTAATTTTGAAACCAGTACCAATGCGGTAAAGCTACTCGAAAAGAGTTCAGGGGTGCTGAAATTTCTCCAACCATTTCAGGATGGTAGTGATGACTGGTTCGATCGGCTAGAGATCCAATAGCGACGAATATGCTTGCACCTGGGTCAGGCAACTTAATCAGTCTGGAAAAATCTGAACACAGCCTTTATTGAACCTTTACCGGTCGAGCCTATCGTCTCGATCCATGATAGTTGGTATTGAATTATTAGCATCGATTCACGCCTGGGATGTAAATGCATTCTATAAGGTAAATCGTGCCCAGCGAATCAAGTCGCTGCAGAGGCTTGCCGTTTCTCTATCGAAGACAGCGGATGGTTGGTTGTACCCCGCTATTCCGGTCTTGCTTTTCATTCTGGAGTTAGAGCCGGCTAGCGAGTTTCTGTACGTCCTGTTGTTAGCCTTTGGATTAGAGCGGATTGTTTATCTGGTTGCGAAGAAGAGCTTTAAGCGCAAACGTCCCGCCAATATCTTGCCAGGCTTTCATAGCATTGTGACGGCGTCAGATGAGTTTAGTTTTCCATCCGGCCACACCTCTGCAGCATTTCTTGTTGTCACCTTATTGGTATGTATCGTCAGTCCATACCTTGCCATGCTCTATCTGTGGTCAGCAGCGGTTGGTTGCTCAAGAGTTATTCTCGGTGTGCATTTTCCCTCTGATATTTTAATGGGTGCAATGCTAGGTACCGGTCTTGCCATCTTTTCGATGAACTACATCTCCCTTTGAGTAGTAAGCATAAATGAGAATTCTCTATGGTGTTCAAGGCACAGGTAATGGGCACGTTTCCCGTGCTAATGCTATATCAGAATGCCTTAAAAATTATCCTGAAGTTGAAGTTAGCTGGCTGCTGTCGGGCCGGGAAGCAAACACGCTATTCAATGTTGCTGGTCGTCATATCACAAGACGCGGGCTGACCTTTGCGTCAGTTGATGGGCAGATAAACTATTTACAGACAATGCTTGGTAACAATGTTTTTGTCCTTTGTAACGATATTGCCAGGCTAGCGCTAAAGGACTACGACTGTCTTGTAACCGACTATGAGCCGGTGCTGTCCTGGGCAGCGAAGATAAGGGGGCTAAAAACTATTGGGATTGGTCATCAATATGCTTTTAAGCACAAGGTGCCCTGGCGCGGGGACAATGTCTTCAATCGGACCTTGATGAATAACTTTGCACCGGCAACTATCAATATGGGTTTGCACTGGCACCATTTTAACCAGCCTATCTTGCCGCCAATCTGCGATGTGCAGGCACGTTCAGAGTTAGACGTGTGTGCGAATAAGGTTGTGGTTTACCTGCCTTTTGAGAATCAAGAACGGGTGCTTGGTGTGCTGCGTAACCTGCTGGATTGGCAATTTTATATCTATGGTCCGGAACTGGTTGATAACGATATTGGGCACATCAAAACCAGAGCCTTGAGTCGTGCAGGTTTCAAACAGGACTTAATGTCTTGTTCGGCAGTTATTACGAATGCAGGTTTTGAACTTGTCAGCGAATGTCTTGCCCTTGGCATAAAAGTGTTAACTAAACCCGTCGCTAAACAGGTAGAACAACTTTCCAATGGTGCAGCCCTGGAATCTCTTGGTTACGCAAAGGTAATTGACAGTATTGGTGAGCAGGCGGTCGCTGATTGGCTCGCGAATAGCAAATCTGTCCGGGTCAAGTATCCTGCCGTCCACGAATCTATCACCGAGTGGTTAGTGAGTGGTCAGCAGGAATCTGTTGAATCCTTGAGTGAAAAGCTCTGGGCTAATGTTGAAGTGGACCGGTGCTACCAGCCAGATACTCATCTGCAACAGACCTGATCTTTATCTGACCAGGTCTGTTGCAGCGCCATCTCTCTGACCCGACGAGGTCAAATGTCTCACAACTATTGACGACCTTCACTTACGTAAATGGCTGCTATTGCGCCTCGGCGAGGGGCTTTTGCCATCCTAGACTCGTGCAAGTGAATCAAGGTATGG
>CBDUKY010000540.1:0-2044 GCA_965367925.1 uncultured Pseudomonadales bacterium
GGTGTGCCTTGATGGCCAGCGCTGCTTTGATCCTCGTACTCACCTTCAATAATTGTGGTTTCCTCATATACGCTATGGCTTGCGCCAGCACCAAAGCGGCTGCTACCGAACTGAACACCAGAGCTAAATACACCTGATTGCAACATACCTCGACTAATTAGCCAACGCGCCAGGGGTTTGCGAAAACCCGGAATCAGGCAAATAAAACCAATGGTATCAGTGAAGAAACCAGGGGTTAACAAGAGCGCACCACCGATGACTAGCATGATGCCCTCGAGAAGTTCCTGACCAGGAATTTCACCGCGATTCAGCTTCAATTGTACCTGTTGCAAGGTAGCAAGGCCTTCAAGTTTCAATAGCCAGATACCCAGTGTTGCTGTGAGCACCACGAGCCCAATGGTAGGCAGAGCGCCAATGAGACTGCCAACCTTAATTAGCAGGAACATTTCCAGAATAGGGATGGTGATAAATAGTAGTAGGCCAATACGCATAGGCGGGCTATTGAAGTCTCAGGTTGTGGGCAGAAGCTGCATTGTATCGGACACTCATCACATGTCCCAATTATGTTAGATTGAGGTCATCAGAATCGTTCAGCCTATTGACGGAATATTTTTCTATGGAACTAAAAACCCTACTGCTTGATGTCGAGGATGGCATTGGGATCATTACCCTTAATCGTCCGAAACGGATGAATGCCTGGACAGGCAGAATGCATACAGAATACCGCTGGCTGTTAGCAAAGCTGGAGAATGATCCAGAGGTCCGGGTTATCGTCGTGACAGGTGCAGGTAAGGGCTTCTGCGTCGGTGCAGATTCAAAAGCACTGGAAGGCCATGTAGAGAAGGGCGGTTACGATCCAGGTACACCAACCGAAATGGCCAAACCAGGCTTTGGTGTGCGGCCAGAATTCGATGCATCCTTTGCCTATCACTTTGGCTTAACTAAACCTGTAATCGCCGCCATAAATGGTCCTGCTGCTGGCGTCGGCTTGGCGCTGGCCTGTTATGCGGATATCAGATTTGCTGTCCCAGGTGTGAAGCTGACAACAGCACACGGCAAGTTAAACCTGCCTGCGGAATTCGGTCTATCCTGGCTGCTACCTCGTATGATTGGTCTGGCGAGAGCTAATGATATCTTATTCACCAGTCGAATATTCATGACTGATGAGGCCTATGAACTTGGTCTAGTGAATCGCATCGTGGAGAATGGTGAGTTAATGAATGAGACCCTCGACTATGCGCGAGCAATGAAAAATACGGTGTCTCCTATGTCCTTGCAGCAGACAAAGCGACAGATATATACAGATCTGCATCGGGATGTTGGCCAGTCAGTCAATGAAAGCGAAACACTGCTAAATGAAATGATGAAGCAACGTGACTATGTGGAAGGCGTCAACGCATTTTTGGAAAAACGTGCACCAAATTGGCAAGGAGAATAGTTCTGAGCAATCTAGAAACCAAATCAATGCCTGACCAGGCAACAGAGGTGCCTTACTACCTCCCACTCGCCGATGAAGTGGAAATATTCCTGTCCGTCTATGAACAAAAGTTGCCTGTGCTATTAAAGGGGCCGACCGGTTGCGGTAAAACTCGATTTGTCGAATACATGGCGCATCGTTTGTTCCGCGGTGAGGGTAGTGATGCAGACCGGCAAGCAGTGGCTGAACCGCTGCAAACTGTAGCCTGCCATGAAGATCTTAGTGCAACAGATCTGGTGGGTAGATTCCTCCTCCAGGGGGATGAAACCGTATGGCAGGATGGGCCACTCTCCAGAGCAGTTAAAGACGGGGCGATTTGCTACCTCGATGAAATTGTTGAGGCGCGAAAAGATTCAACGGTGCTTATCCATAGTCTGACGGACCACCGACGAATATTACCGGTAGAAAAGCAGGGTTTGATTCTTGATGCGCACCCTAATTTCCTACTGGTTATTTCTTATAACCCAGGCTATCAAAATGTACTCAAAGATCTAAAGCCAAGTACCAGGCAAAGATTTATTGCTATCGACTTTGATTACCCGGCAGAGGAGGAGGAGGCAGATGTCA
>CBDUKY010000541.1:0-2039 GCA_965367925.1 uncultured Pseudomonadales bacterium
ATTTCTGACTATTTCCCACCTAACAGACGTGCCACAGCCCTCTCTATCTATTCCCTTGGTATTCCTATCGGTGGTGCAATCGGCACCCTGCTCGGTGGCTATATAGGCGCACAATTTGGCTGGCGCATGGCATTTTTCGTGGTCGGCATCCCTGGCATCATTCTCTCAGTCATTGTTTATTTCACCTTACGAGAACCACCAAGGGGCTTTTCAGAGCCGGAGGCAGGCCATAAGGAAGACACGCCTTCAGTACCCCTTAAAGAAGTGCTGGCTTTTATGTGGTCGCTTAAGTCCTTCAGGCACCTGTCATTTGCCGGTGCCCTGCATGCCTTCGTTGGCTATGGTGTCGCACTCTTTATGCCTTCCTTTTTTATTCGTATTCATGGTTTTAGCCTCGAAGACACAGCCTTTTATCTGTTCCTAATTGGCCTCACTGGTATGGTCGGTACGTTTTTTGGTGGCTACCTGGCGGATATTTTTGGCACCAGGGACAAGCGTTGGTATATGGCGCTGCCAGGGGTCTCGACCTTACTGGCTGTACCTTTCGCTGTTGTTTTCTACACGACCTCCGACCCTTATGTTGCGTTATTTCTAGCGATTCCTGGGACAGTACTCGGGGCAATGTATCTGGGACCAACCTTCGCCATGACACAAACCCTCGTAACACCGGCCATGCGCGCCCTGGCATCGGCAATCCTGCTGTTTGTTTTGAACTTGATTGGTCTTGGCCTGGGTCCTGTCGCGGCTGGCATGCTCAGTGACTTCCTGCGTCCAGAATATGGAGAAGAATCCATTCGATATTCACTATTTACCCTGGCGGTCTGTGGCAACCTCTGGTCAGCGGCACACTATTATTTCGCCTCAAGAACCATCAGAGAGGATCTGGAGGCAAAACGCCAACTGGCCAGCTACACCGGCGAATAAGGCCAATAAGAATCAGGCTTTCAGGAGATATTGCCGGCATTTGCTGGCAATACTTCAGAGTTTTCACTTTTCCTTCATATTATCTTCATTTTTTTAAAGGAAAGGAGTATAGTCGGCTTCAACAAAAAATATGAATACCGCATACCGCTTATGTTTCAGCAACATACCACTCCGATCGAGCAGCAACATACCATCGTAGAGTCAGTCTCCACTATCGGTATTGGCGTCCATACAGCTGACAAGGTACATATTTCATTTCACCCCGCGCCCGCAAACCACGGCATCGTTTTCGTCCGTAGTGATATTGCCGGACGACCACAAATTCCAGCAACCGCTTCACGGGTTTCTAACACGATGCTGTCTACCAGTCTGACTGAAAGCGGCGTAACTGTGTCCTGTGTTGAACATCTGATGTCGGCGCTCTGGGCCCTATCTATTGATAACATCATTATCGAAGTAGATAGCGAAGAAATTCCCATTATGGATGGCAGCGCTGCACCTTTTATCTACCTGCTACGAAATGCCGGTCTCAAGCAACAAAATCAAATCCGCCAGTCCATCAAGATACTTAGCCCAATCGAAATTCAAGAAGGCGACGCGACAGCGAAGCTACTGCCCTATGATGGTTTTAAAGCTGCTTATACTTTCGTCTACGATCATCACGTATTTAATCGATATCCAAAGTATGCGGAACTCGATTTTAGTGAAGTATCATTTATTGATGAGGTTAGCCGGGCACGTACTTTTGGTTTGATTAAAGATCTTGACCAGGCCCAGGCAGTGAATAAGTGCCTTGGATCAAGCCTGGAAAATGCCATTGGTGTTGATGACTTTAGTATCCTTAACCAGGACGGCTTGCGATACGAAGATGAATTTGTGAAACACAAGTTACTGGATGCCATTGGCGATTTGTATCTACTGGGTCACAATGTGATTGGTCAGTTTCAAGGTCACAAATCAGGCCATACAACGAACAACCTGCTTGCACGGGCGCTGCTTTCACAGCCAGAAGCCTGGTGCTTAACCAATACCGCAGGGGATCGATTAGCAGACAAGGTTGCAACACATCTAGAACCTGTCGCTGCCTAGAGAATTGTTGGGGGGGTAACGGTAAC
>CBDUKY010000542.1:0-2038 GCA_965367925.1 uncultured Pseudomonadales bacterium
GAGATCCTATTGCTTCGATATTTTGTGGCCCGCGGCACCTCATCGAACCCTCGCCAACGCCACCTATCAAGCCTGGAAGCAAGCGGGTGAACCAGCCGGAGATAAACGTCCAGGTGATGGTGATATTATTCTGCGTACAGAGAACGGTCAGGACCACCCACGATACTCCGCCATGCCACCCAATAGGAATATGACCGGGGACATTCTCGCATCGGCCACCTATGCTGGGACTGGCATCCATAAGCTCACAGATTGCCCATCTGTTGCAGAAATTATCGAAAGAATTGATCAAGCCATTTAGTTAACAAGCGATAATTCATAACCTGACCCCATATTTCTTTGATTTCTCATTTCGATCTTTCCGTGTGAGGCGTATACTCGCCGCGCGCACAACATCGCTTAAAAATGATGGGGAAAGGCTATGCTGGAAATCACCACGCCCATGTTTGTCTCTGGGCTTATTCTTGTACTGACATTCGTTGGTATCTTCACTGAACACTTCCACGGGATCGAACGAGCTAAGTTTGCCATGGCTGGCGCTGGTGCAATGATTATCGTCGGGCAATTTTACGGCTTCTACTCACCGCACCTGGCGCTTGAGGCAATTGACTGGAATGTAGTGTTTCTACTCGCCATTATGATGGTCATCGTCTCGATCATGATTAGTACCGGGGGTTTTGAACATGTCGCCCAGTATCTCGCCAGGATTAGTGGTAGATCCCAATTTAGACTCATGATCCTTCTCGGCACAGCAGTCACGGTGATTTCATTGATGCTCGACAATGTCACCACCGTGATTATCTTTGGACCGCTGATCATTATGATTGCCCGGTCCATTGGGGTTTCGCCTATCCCCTATTTGTTGGCGGCTGCGCTACTATCGGATACTGGCGGCGTGGCAACCCTGGTTGGCGACCCACCTAACCTGATGATTGGTTCTGCCGCAGGCATCGACTTCAATACCTTTTTTATTCATATGGGCCCACCGGTTATCCTCGCCTGGGTTGGTATTCTGATCGTCTTACGATTTCTATTCTGGAAGGAACTGGCCGAACCTGTTGACCATGCATTCGATCAGGTCATCGAATACAAGAACAAATCGCTGTGGCGTCGATGCCTGGTCGTCATGGTCATGATGGTAGGCCTGTTCATGGTGCACTCACGCATTGGCTGGGAACCCTGGTTAGTCGCGGCGACAGGACTGACAGTCATGGTCTTTCTCTCCCGTAAGGTCGAACTCGACGCGGCGACCATGTATATCGAAACCCCGCTGCTGATATTCTTTATTTCGTTGTTTATGGTAATTGGTGGCGTCGAACAAACCGGGCTGCTGGAAGTCGTCGGTGAGATGTTCAAACCAATGATCATCGAGCAACCGATGGTTGCCGCCCTGTCATTACTCTGGGTCGCGGCAATCCTCTCTGCCCTGATTGACAATATCCCATTTACTGCCGCCATGATCCCCGTGTTAGCCGGGCTAGAATCCCAGGGCGTGAATGTCAGTGTTATGTGGTGGGCACTGGCAATGGGTGTGGGTATGGGGGGTAATGGCTCACATATTGGCTCGACTGCCAATGTTTATATTGTGACCATCTCGGAACGGCTTGCGCGGGAAACCGGCAATGCCGCTTACGCGATTACGCCGCAACTCTGGTTAAGAAAAGGCACGCCAGCCATGCTGGTGACCTTGTCACTCTGTTCACTATTTATCTTCTTTGCCTACGATTACCTGTATTTGCCAGGCTAGACTGGTAGGTGTATTTGTTAGGACTAGATGCCTTTCAAATACATGACCAGCAAAGGATAAGTAACCAGCACTGCCAGACCAAAGATCAGGTAATTACCCGTCCTGGGATTGAGGTCTTTCAGCGATTTAGTGAAAGACCTTTTCAGCACAAGTTTTGCAAATAGCAGATCGAAGCTCAGCATAAACAGTGCAGCGACAAAGCCAATTGTTAGCAACTGAAACTGGCTTGTAACCCCAATTGTTGGCACAAAGAAAAAGCAGACGATAAAGGCGAGTAGTGAGCCTGTGACG
>CBDUKY010000543.1:0-2033 GCA_965367925.1 uncultured Pseudomonadales bacterium
GTCCTCCCCGTCAGTTTCAATCTTGATGGTCGTTCCTTTACTTGCCTGCAGCAGCATCATATTCATGATGCTCTTGCCATTTGCCTGGGCTGACTCAGAACTGACATTAACTGCAGATTGGTATTCCTTGGAAACCTCAACAAACTTCGAGGCTGCTCTCGCGTGCAGCCCGAGTTTATTCTGAATAAGGATGTCTGCTGTTTTCAAAGTTGTGCCTTATCTATAAATTTACCTAGCTCACGGTGTTTTACTTGAACATTGCTCCACTGGCTCTTAAATTTTTCAAAAAGTTTTTCAGAAATAAACACAGACCGGTGTTGGCCGCCGGTACAACCGATGGCGACAGTAAGATAGCTGCGGTTGTTTTCTTCAAACTTTGGTAACCAGTTAGAAAGATAGCCGCCAATGTCTCCAAGCATATCCATCACCTCTTCATGGCCGCTTAGAAAAGTGGCAACAGGTTCGTCGAGACCTGTTTGGGTTCGTAGCGTTGGCACCCAGTGTGGATTTGGTAAGCATCTAACATCAAACACCATGTCAGCATCCACAGGTACACCATTTTTAAACGCAAAGGAGAGAAATAGCAGTGCAAGACCTTGTCTGGTGCCGGTGATGCGACTTCTGATTAGGTCTCGCAACTCGTGAATAGTTAGGGTTGTAGTATCAATATTGAGATCGGCAATACTTGAGATTGGGTCGAGCAGTTCGGTCTCGTATTCGAGGGCCTCACGTAAGTCTCGATCGGCGTTGCTCAAGGGGTGTTTGCGCCTGGTTTCTGAAAATCGTTTTACCAGGGTAGGGCTTGCAGAATCCAGATAGACAATTTTTAAGTCAATCTTGCTGCGGTCGAGATTTTGAATTGCATCGTCAAACATCGCGAGGTCGTCGGCGATATTGCGTGCATCGATACTCAACGAGACCTTGTTGACGCTACCGCTCTGCATTAGTCTGGTTAAGAGTGGTTCAAGTAGACTGACCGGTAGATTGTCGATGCAGTAGAAGCCCATGTCTTCTAAAACGTGAAGCGCGGTGCTCTTACCTGAACCGGATCGACCACTTAATATGACTAGGGAAATCATGCATACGCCTTTTATCAGCGCCTGGTTTAGCGCTGTGCCTGGATTGCTTTAGGTTCAGGGTCCGCAACTGCCATCCGATAAAGCTCAGCATCAGATGTAGCACGACTCAAGTGGTCGCGATAGCTGGCAGACTCAAATCGTTTTGCCAACATTGCCAGAACCTGTAAATGTTCGTCGACTTCCTCTGCAGGTACCAGCAAAACAAATAGTAGATTCACTGGTTGGTCATCAAATGCCATGAAGTCGACAGGTTCTTTAAGTGTAAATAAGCCGCCAAGAATTTCGTTGCAGCCTTCTAGCCGACAATGAGGAATAGCGATGCCATGGCCGATAGCGGTTGAGCCCAGTTTTTCACGGCTTACGAGGCGCGAAAAAATGTCCTCCGCTGTGATGGAATCAACAGAGTCAGCAAGTTTCAGCGCAACTTCTTCAAGTGCACGCTTCTGGCTGCTGGCGGTTATATTGCAATAGGTGCGCGTTGGCGCAAGGACGTTATCAATTTCCACAACGTCGACTCATGTAACAGATGATCGACGAATTATAGCACTGGAAATTCTAACTTGCGCCAATCATGGGATGGATGCCTGGTATTTTTTAATCACCATGATTGGGCAAGTGACTTAATTTAGAACAAACGGGGCCGGGATTAACGAACGGCACCCTTGTGTTTGTGGTCTTTGGTTTTCTCTTTTTGCTTAATAAGTTGTCTATCCAACTTATCTGCTAGCATATCGATAGCGGTGTACAAATCTTCGTACTCCGCGTCGGCGTAGACTTCACCGCCGGAAATTCGAATTGTGGATTCAGCCTTTTGACGTTGTTTCTCGACACTAAGGATTACCTGCATATTGGTAATTCGATCATAGTGCCGCTCCAGTCTGTCGAGTTTTGTCTCAACATAATTTCGAAGAGAATCGGTAACATCGACGTGGTGGCCACTAACGCTGATCTGCA
>CBDUKY010000544.1:0-2026 GCA_965367925.1 uncultured Pseudomonadales bacterium
ACTCAAATTCACCATCACGATGTCCTCATCATTGGCAGCGGCGCTGCTGGCATGACATCAGCCCTCCGGCTTGGCCAGGATTATTCAGTGGCTTTGATCAGCAAAGACGTCACTAGCGAAGGGTCTACCTACTACGCTCAGGGCGGCGTTGCTGCGGTTTTGGACGAATATGACAGTATCGAGTCCCATATTGCCGATACACTGGATGCAGGTGCAGGCCTGTGCCATGAGGATGTGGTTCGTTTTACCGTGGAACGTAGCAATGATGTGATTCAGTGGCTGGTTAGCCTTGGAGTTCAGTTTGATAAGGAAGTTCATGCAGACGGCACCGAGGATTACCATCTGACCAAAGAAGGTGGCCACAGCCATCGACGGGTTATTCATGCAGCGGATGCCACAGGACGAGAAATCGCCAACAAGCTACAACAAGAATTGTTTCAGCATAAGAATGTCAAAATCTTTGAACGCTATGCGGCCCTTGATCTCATCACCCGTGACCGAATTGGGAAGTCCGGTAATGCCTGCATTGGCGCGTATGTTTTAAATCTCGAAACCAGCGAGGTCGAACTTTTCAGAGCACGCTATGTGGTACTAGCCACTGGCGGTGCAAGCAAGGTCTACCTTTATACCAGTAACCCGGATACAGCATCTGGTGACGGCATAGCGATGGCCTGGCGAGCAGGCTGTCGGGTTGGCAATATGGAATTCAACCAGTTTCACCCGACCTGCCTATACCATCCAGAGGCTCGATCTTTTCTAATTAGCGAGGCATTGCGTGGTGAGGGTGCGAAACTAATTCTGCCGAATGGCAAGCAGTTTATGCATCGGTTTGATGACCGGGCAGAGCTAGCACCGCGAGATATTGTTGCCAGGGCAATCGACCATGAAATGAAACGCCTTGGTTGTGATTGTGTGTATCTGGATATCAGTCACAAGGATGACGCCTTTATCAAGGAGCACTTCCCGACTATCTATCGTCGTTGTCTTGAATATGGCATCGACATAACAAAGTCACCTATACCCGTCGTCCCAGCTGCGCATTACACCTGCGGCGGGATCGTCACCACCACCGATGGCCAGACAGATATTCCAAATCTTTATGGTGCCGGCGAATCCAGCTTCACGGGTTTGCATGGCGCAAACCGCATGGCTAGTAACTCGCTGCTGGAATGTATGGTCTTTGCTACTGCAGCGGCGAAGCATATACAGGAAAATCCCGTTGAACCCGAACATCTATCGATTCCTTTCTGGGACGACAGTCAGGTCACCAACTCTGACGAGGACGTGATTATTTCTCACAACTGGGACGAGTTACGACACTTTATGTGGGACTATGTTGGCATTGTAAGAACCGACAAACGACTACAGCGTGCCCGACGCCGGGTTCAGCTACTCAGTCAGGAAGTTACCGAGTACTACAGCAATTACAAAATTGGTAGTGACCTTATTGAGCTGAGGAATCTGATTACCGTCGCCGACCTGATAATCCAATCAGCTATTCGTCGTAAGGAAAGTCGCGGCCTGCATTACACGCTGGACTATCCAGACACACTAACGTCGGCTGAGGATACGATTCTCATTCCACCAAATTTTGGCTAGCTGATACCTGCCCACCAGGCTTGCAGACAGCAGGCCCTTATGCTGTTCAGGATAGGCGTAGAGCGAAAAATAAACTCTTGCCCGGCGATGATCGTCCTTACTTGTGTTATCAGGTAGCAGCAGAAGCGAATATCGATTCCGGCCGGCCTTAAAGTGCGCCACCAATAGATGGGGCCAGATTATCACCTCACCTTTTAGGGTCACTGGGCGGCATTCACCATTCGCCAGATAAACAACCCAGTTACCCTGCCAGGCCTGCAACCTAACCACTGCCCTGGGATCAAGTAACAAGCTGCGCCGACAACAATGGTAGCAGTTCAGCCCAACAGCCAATATAAGGAATAGTTTCAGGGTGAGATCCAGCCCGGCAAAATACAAACCTGACAATGCGCAAAGGTGAAACCCACAATAGAGTGAAAATGCGCAC
>CBDUKY010000545.1:0-2015 GCA_965367925.1 uncultured Pseudomonadales bacterium
GCGTCCGACTCATAATCGGCCGGTCCCAGGTTCGAGTCCTGGTGGGCCCACCAAATTTCACTAGCTGTAAATTGTCCCAATCTGATCTATCAAGACGATAGACAGGGGCAGTGTTTTTGCCTAACCTCCGTTTTCGCTTCGATCTCAATTGAGACGGAGACGAACCACATACTTGAGTAAATTATCAATGTGGGACTTGATCCGGTGAAAGGACAGGTACCGACACGATGGCACCTATTCTGGCTATGATAGCCCGAATCCTTTCGCTGATTCCTGTTCTACAGGGAGTTGGCAATGAATATTCATTCCTTTGCAGTTAAGAAACGCGAACATCAAAAGATCTCTATGGTGACCTGTTACGATCACTGGTCAGCAAAGATACTCAATGAATCAGATATCGACTGTATCCTGGTTGGCGACTCGCTAGCCGTTGTTATGCACGGTTTTGATTCAACTGTTCATGCGACGACAGAAATGATGGAAATGCATGTGGCCGCGGTTGCCAGAGGTGCGCCTGACAAATTTATCATTGCTGATATGCCATTTCTTAGCTGTAGCAAAGGTATTCAAGTCGCGATGGATACTGTGCATCGCTTGATGAAGGCTGGTGCTAGCGCAGTGAAGATAGAAGGCGATACCCATCAGGTGGAAGTGATTCAGCATATTGTTGAATCTGGCGTGCCGGTTATGGGTCACCTTGGTCTCACACCCCAGTCAATTCATAATCTTGGTGGTCACAAGGTACAGGCAAAATCAGAAGACGATGCAGAGCGTTTAATTGCTAGTGCGCAAAGCCTACAGAATGCCGGCTGTTTTGCCCTGGTGCTTGAGTGCATCCCCACTAAATTAGGTAGCTGCGTGTCCCAGCGGCTTCGGATTCCAACCATAGGTATCGGGGCTGGATGCCATACTGATGGCCAGGTTCTGGTACTACAAGATCTGCTGGGTGTGAATCCTGATTTCTCACCAAAATTCCTGCGTCGTTATGCGCAAACCCACGATGTTGTCCGTGAGGCTGTTAACCACTTTCACGCTGATGTAGTGGTACAGGACTTCCCAGCTGCAGAGGAATCTTATAGATGAAGGTGGTGTCCTCGCCGGCTGAGCTTAAAGCTTATCGCAAGCAACTGGGTGAGTCAGAAGTCGGGTTTGTGCCGACCATGGGTGCACTACACGCCGGGCATCGCTCACTGTTACAGCGTAGTGTTGATGAAAACGACGTCACTGTGCTGAGTATCTATGTGAACTCAACGCAGTTTAATAATCCTGATGATCTTGCTAAGTACCCTCTGACCCTAAGCGATGATCTAAAGGTGGCAGAAGAAGTTGGTGTCGACTGCGTCTTTACGCCGGATTTCGAACAGATGTATCCGGACAACTTCGCCTATCGTATCGTAGAGCAGGCATTTTCTACCGAGCTTTGCGGAGCGCATCGACCCGGCCACTTCACGGGTGTTTTAACAGTTGTAATGAAGCTGTTTAACCTGGTTCAGCCTCATCGCGCCTATTTTGGCGAAAAGGATTTTCAGCAATACCAGTTGATCAAGGGGATGGCGGAAGCATTTTTTATGGATGTTGATGTTGTCGGCTGCGAGATTGTTCGAGAAGCAGATGGTTTGGCCATGAGTTCACGAAACCTTAACCTCACACCTTCGAATCGATTGATCGCGCCAGCATTACATGAAGCATTGCAGCGAAAAGTTTCCGATGAAGAAGTGGCTAAATGGTTAGAGACACAGGGCTTTGAAGTAGATTACATTCAAACGAAAGCAGGGCGACGTTACGGGGCTGCTAGTCTCGGCAATGTTCGGCTGATTGATAATATTCCAACAGATCAAGTTGGTGGAGAGTAGCGATAATGATTTTGTGTCTGGATGTAGGTAATAGCCAAATTTATGGCGGTGTTTATAAAGGCGATACGCTTATGGTGCAATTTCGCCATGCTAGCCAGACCCGCGGCTCCTCTGATGAATTTGGTGTGTTCTTTAGAACAGTGCTGCGTGAGAATAATATTG
>CBDUKY010000546.1:0-1987 GCA_965367925.1 uncultured Pseudomonadales bacterium
GGAGAAATCAAGATGATCAGGGTATTGGCCGATGGTTCCTCAAGACACTTGAGCAACGCATTCATCGAGCTGACATTCATTTGTTCAGCAGGATAAAGAATGGCTACTTTCATACCACTCATCTGAGCCGTTTGATTTACCCACTCCACAAGACCCCGTACCTGCTCAATCTTGATCTGTCTTGAATCCTCTTCCGGCTCAATAATCTGGAAGTCCGGATGTGTGCCTGCCTCTAGTAGATGGCAAAACTTACAATTGCCACAACGATCATGGGTTTCACAAAGAAGTTGGTTGGCAAGCTGGACAGCATAGTCAAATTTACCAACATACCGTTGCCCGGCAAATAACAGTGCATGAGCCAGTTTTTTCTGCTGGAACTGACTCATCAAACGTTGATTAATTTCCTCGTGCCAGGGATACATTAGCTTAACTCACGATGTTGAAACCAGGCATCAAGGCAAGTTGCGATCTGCGCTTGCACCGCTTCCAGCGGTTGGCTGGCATCAATAATACGAAATCGTTGCTGCTCGGCTTCTGCTCTCTGGAGAAATGCTTGCCTTACCTGATTAAAAAATTCATCGTCTTCACGTTCAAACCTATCAGGATCACTTCGCTCGCCGGCCCGCGCAAGACCAATCCTCGCTGGCAGGTCTAACAAGAGAGTCAGGTCCGGCGCGAAACCCTTGAGGACAAGTTTTTCCAGACGCTGGATTTCCTCATAAGGAATACCCCGGCCACCACCTTGATAGGCATAAGAGGAATCTGTAAACCGATCACAAATAACCCACTTGCCACTTGCAAGGGCCGGTTGAATAAGCGTTTCAATATGCTGGACTCTGGCCGCAAACATCAACAATAGCTCTGTCATAGATGTCATCTGAGTCTGGTTTTTATCTAACAACAATTGGCGGATTTCCTCACCGAGAGGTGTACCACCTGGTTCTCTCGTTGTAATAAAGGAAATACCGCGGTCCCTGATTAGATTTTCAAGGAATGCGAGGTTAGTCGACTTACCAACGCCTTCCACACCTTCAATGGTTATCAAGTAGCCTTTACCCATGATTCAATTCGTCGTACTTCTGTAGTTCTCTACCCTACCAGCTTTCTGGTAACGGGTAACTGCAGCGTTGTGCTCATCAAGACTTACTGAGAAAAAACTCTGGCCATTGCCTTTCGCGACAAAATAAAAATAGGGAGATGCTGGTGGGTTTAGCGCCACCTGTATGGACGCAAGCCCTGGATTACAGATAGGTCCTGCTGGGAGGCCCTGATGAACATAGGTGTTAAACGGATGGTTAATTTTCAGGTGCCGGCGACGTAAATCACCATCAAATTCGTCTATACCGTAGATTACCGTTGGATCGGACTGAAGTTTCATGCCCTTCACTAATCGATTGTTAAAGACACTGGCGATAAGTGGTCTATCTGGTTCATAGCCGGTTTCCTTCTCGATCATTGAGGCTAGAATCACTGCTTCCTCGATTGACTGCACAGCTGCATCAGAACTCCGGTTATCCCAGGCTGTCTGTAATACTTCTTTCATACGCGCCTGTGCACGCTTTAAAATCGCAAGGTCAGATTCACCGCGGGTATAGTGATAGGTATCAGGAAACAGTGTGCCTTCAATTACTAGTGGCTCACCAAGTTCAGCAAACAATATCGCTCGATCAGTTTGCACAACAAACTCAGTGACTGAGAGTAGCTCTAGCCATTCAACTGTTGTCCAACCCTCAGGAAAAGTAATTGATCGAACAATGACCTCACCCCGGAGTAGTTTTCCCAATAGACTGCGCACACTTAGCTCTGCTGACAAGGCATACTCACCAACCTTAATCGTCTCGTTTCCAGCAGTAAGAATGCCGTAGTATCGAAACAGGCTAGCTGGTATCGGGAGAATATCGCGGCGGGATAAGTCCGCAGCTATGGTAGTCAGGTTAGCGCCCTTTTCAACCAGCAGCACCTCGCCTGAACTAACTTTTAGCGGTGC
>CBDUKY010000547.1:0-1966 GCA_965367925.1 uncultured Pseudomonadales bacterium
CAGTGAAAGGGAAGATCTATGTCCCGATTCTGCTCATCTTGTTAGTGATGCTGAGTATCATGACCTTGAGTATTGGTGCTGTGGATATTGATCCTGGTGCATTGTTACGTGGTGAACTAAGCAAAACCGAAAGCAGCATCCTGTGGAATATAAGATTGCCAAGGTTGTTGTTGGTGCTGATTATTGGCAGCGGCGTTTCAATTGCTGGCGCGGCAATTCAGGGAATGTTTAGGAACCCGCTAGCGGACCCTGCACTCATAGGGGTATCCAGCGGAGCTGCTTTGTTTGCGGCGGCCTACCTGATGTTGGGGCTGAGTTCGACCGGCTTCGGTTTGCTTGGTGTTAGTGGTAGTGCACTTGTTGGTGGTTTCATTGCGACCTTATTGGTATTGATGATCGGTCAACAAAATCGATCTATTTCTGGCATGTTGTTGGCGGGTATTGCGATAAATGCGATTTGCCTGGCCGGGGTTGGGCTATTTACCTTTCTCGCTGAGGACGCAAAGCTTCGAAGTATTGCATTCTGGGCGCTGGGTAGTTTTTCAGTTGCCGATTGGCCTGGTGTACTAGTTGCGCTGCTAATGCTACCGGCGATTCTGATGATTTTCGCCCAGCACAAGAAGTTAGATCTGGTGACTCTGGGAGACCAGGACGCTGCCTATCTTGGTGTATCGGTTGTGAGTTTAAGATGGTGGTTAGTTTCATTAACGGCAATATTAATCGGCATATCAGTCTCGTTAGTTGGTATTATCAGTTTTGTAGGTCTCGTGGTGCCTCATCTGGTGAGATTGATGTTCGGTGCAAGACATAATGTGTTGTTACCCATGTCCGGTATCGTTGGTGCATTGATACTACTGCTTGCGGATAATGTAAGCAGGGTGATGTTCTTACCTGCTGAGTTGCCCGTTGGATTGTTGACAGCGATTGTCGGCGGCCCTTTCTTTGTCTACCTGATCGTGATGCACAAGGACAAGTTGGCTATCTAATGCATCGAGTAGAATTTAAAGGCGTTACCGTTTCGATTGCTGGTGCAGATCTGCTGGCAGATATTTCCTTGCAGATACAGGCAGGTGGGGTCACGGCTGTAGTTGGTGCCAATGGTGCGGGTAAGTCGACCCTGCTAAAAACCCTCTGCGGTGATCTAAAGCCCCGGCTGGGTGAGGTGCTTATTGACGGCAGACCAGTCCGTCAACTCGATCCGATTACCAGAGCACGCCAGCTGGCAATCTTATCTCAGCAATCTGAGTTAGATTTTCCGTTTCTTGTCAGAGAGGTTATTGCACTCGGCCGTTACCCTTGTCAGACCCCGGCAACGGTTGATCAGGCAATAGCAGATGAATTAGCTGAAACGCTGGTACTAACCCACCTTTTGGATCGTAAATACACATCCCTGTCAGGAGGTGAAAGGCAACGCGTACATATAGCCAGGGTGTTTGGTCAATTATGGGATTCATTGGATCGCGCTATTTATTTGTTTGATGAACCGACCGCTGCACTTGATTTGAAGCATCAGCAGCTTTTTTTAGATTGTCTGAGGCAGCTTACAAAAAAGGGCGCGACAGTTTTACTCTCTATCCACGACTTGAATCTAGCCGCCCGACTTGCCACCCAAATGGTGATGTTACGGGAAGGAAAATTGGTCGTTGCAGGCAAGCCAGAAGAGGTGCTCAGTGTCGAGCTGGTTCGACAAGGCTTCGATGTGGATGTCAGTATTGATCAGGATAAAAGAGGTTTTCCTCGTGTACTTTTGTAGCGCCCCTGTTCACTTAAGCCGAAAAACCTTGTGCCAGCTGCAATTGACCTGGAAGCGTGCTTAACCATGGCGTTAAAAGGTTTCCTGCTTAGCCGTCAGTGGCATGAAAGGAATAATCAGCAAGAATTGATCTACTGGGCCGCAACATCTGCTGGGCCAGCTAAGCTAATTTTTCGGCATCAGGAGTCAGTTTGCTTTGTTGCTAGCGAGGAT
>CBDUKY010000548.1:0-1961 GCA_965367925.1 uncultured Pseudomonadales bacterium
GGCTTGCATCTGATTCGGCAGAAACAGTACCAAAAGGCACTTGGTTTCTTAGGTCGTGCTATCGAAAGTGAAGATACCAATTTGCGCTTTTTCTATGTTTACGCTGTGGCCTTGCATGCGGCGGGAGAAATACCGTCCGCTATTGAGATACTAAAACAGGCTGATCAGCGCTGGCCCAACCAGCAAATCATTGCCAATCTACTAGAGAAGTACAGGGCAGCGTCTGTCGAACGTCAGCGCTAGTCTGGTGCGAGGTTTAACCTTTTTCGTCCTGGTTTTTAAGTCGAGCCAGTTTTCTATAGAGCACTCGTTCACTCACGCCCAGTAGTTTCGCCAATCCCTTCCTGTCTCCACGCCACTGGGCAGCGGTTAATCCTAGATATTCCTGTTCAACTTCTTCGAGGGTGCGAACAGTCAAGCGAGGTTCGTTAGCCTGACCGGAACAATTGAGAAAGTCTGGTAAGTGATTCGGTTGCACAAGATGGTTGTCAGTTAACAAGATGGCGCGCTCAATAAGGTTGCGAAGTTCCCTGACGTTACCTGGATAGTCGTATCTCGACAGGCAAGCAAGCGCCTCGTTGGAAAACCTGGTGTCGCTACCGAGAGTTGAGAGAATGCGTTGAACGAGTAAGGGAATATCGTCGCGCCTTTCCCTTAGTGGTGGTAGTTCAATTTCAAAGACACTAAGGCGATAGAAAAGATCAGCCCGGAAGCTGCCAGCTTCAACCATTGCTTTCAAATTTTTATTGGTAGCACAAACCAGACGAAAATTTGCATTACACCAGTCGGTACTACCAACTCTACGGAAACGACGAGTCTCTAGCAAACGTAGTAATTTGACCTGATCGTGAAGTGGAATATCGCCCACCTCATCAAGGAAAAGTGTGCCACCTTCAGCTGCCTCAACCAGCCCTATTTTATTCGCCGTCGCACCAGTGAAAGCACCTTTCACATGGCCAAATAATTCACTTTCAAATAGCGACTCTGGTAGACCAATACATTCTACCGGAACAAATGGGCCGTCTGCAGATTGGCTAAGCCGATGAATTGTCTGGGCAACCATATCCTTACCGGTACCAGTTTCACCTAACAAGAGCACATTAGAATTACTAGGAGCAACTCGTTGCACTAGATCTAACATGTTCCTAAAGGGTTTAGATTTTCCCACCATGGCGGAAGGCGTGTCTGGTTGTACCGATGCAACGTCTGAGACCGGAAATATCTGTTCGATGAAAAATTCAATCTCATTGCTAGTAGGGTTTGCGATTGGCCACATTTCCACATTGACATATTCCTGCCCTCGAGGTGAGTGGTGAATGTGTAAGGTTCGTGCACGGCCACCTGTTTCTAGACAAGTCTTCAGTGGACATGACTCGCCGGCCTGATCACAGGGCACTTCATATCGATGGGAAATCTGATGGCATTTCTGGATCGACTTTGCCATCAGACCATAGCGTTGCCGATAGGGCTCATTGGAAAGTAGCACGTCATAGTTGTTATTGAGCAAGATTGCCGGCTCCTGGAGGCTGTCGAGCACCCCCTGGGCGAATTCTTTTTGATCCATGATTGACCTAAATGGCAGTTGCTTGTTGTATGACTGTCAATAATGGCAGAAATAGTCGGATGTTTCCCAGTATTTTTACAAGAGAATGTAGCTTTTGGCAGATTGGCACGGAAATCGCTTTGATATATCCATAAAGACTAACGTTATATCGGAAAATTATTATGGCTGCAAAAATTGAATCCTTTTTCGATCCCGCTACCAACACCTACAGCTATGTGATTGCGGACCCGACCACAGCGCTGTGTGCGGTGATAGACCCTGTGATGGATTACGACCCTGCCAGTGGCACCCTGTCCACGGCAAGTGCGGATCGGCTTATTGATTTCATCAAGCAGCAGGGGCTAACCGTGGTTTACTTGCTAGAGACGCATGTCCATGCAGATCACCTGACTGCTAG
>CBDUKY010000549.1:0-1956 GCA_965367925.1 uncultured Pseudomonadales bacterium
CTGATTAACGGAGAGCCGGCCGAACGCTTTGATTACACCTTTGCCAGCTGCTGCTGCATCAGTTAGATGTGATAGACCGTGAATGGTAAATCGCTTCTGGAGCCGCGCGGGATTGCGAAGCCAGGAAAAGCCGGTTTCTATCAGCCCCTTGCCGCTGTTTGAAAATATAGCCTTGACCAGTGCCTGTTGTTGGCTGGTGGACAGATCTGGGAAGCACAGTCTTACATTGGTACTGACAATATGCTTTCTATCTCTGGCGAGGTAATAGCCAAGTTTTCCCAGGAAGCCGCCAAGTGCTAGCTGCCAGTTAAAAGGCAGTAGGCTGATCAGGTAAGCAAGACCAATGGCGATCCATTGCAGCCAATACTTGGGGTGCAGGTATTGAGTATTCAGCGTTACCACCTGAAGATTAATGATAGGTTTTAAAGCTTAAGTATAGATGAATCCCTGGGTGAGTTGGATGAGAGATAAAAGGAACCGGTCCAGGTTTCTGACCCGGTCTGTAATGCTATGATAGCGCGAGCAATGTAGGAGAGTGGATGAACTTACCCAGGTTTGATAGCAGTTCCATACTGACCATCGGCGATGCCATGTTGGATAGATATTGGCATGGAGCAACGGAACGTATTTCAGCGGAAGCGCCGATTCCCGTGGTTGACGTCAACAGGGTTGAGGAACGCCTTGGGGGAGCAGCAAATGTCGCCCTGAATATTGCCGCTCTCGGCGGTAAAGCAGGTTTGCTTGGTGCTGTGGGTGAAGATGAATCGGCGAGAATCTTGCGATCAAAGCTGTCTTCAGCAGGGATTGAAGATGTGCTGGTGACCCAACCTGGCTATCAGACCATCACAAAGTTGCGAATCATTAGTCGTAAGCAGCAATTGGTCCGAGCAGACTTTGAAGATCTTGTGGACTTTCCAGCGACAGACTTTCTGGCAGCCTATGACAAGGTGCTGGCTGACTATGAGGTGGTTATTTTGTCGGACTACGACAAGGGTGTACTAGCTGAACCAGAGGCATTTATTGCAAGGGCGCGTGCAGCAAACAAGACGGTACTTGTTGACCCGAAGTTCAAGGACTTCTCAGCCTATCAGGGTGCAACCCTTATTAAACCTAATCAGCATGAGTTTGAACGTGCGGTGGGTAGCTGGTCATCAGAACGCGAAATGGTAGAAAAATGCCAAACCATGATGTCTAACCTGGGTTTTGAGGCCATGTTAGTGACCAGAGGTGCTGACGGAATGACACTGGTGCGGAAAGGTCAGCAAGAAATGCATCTGCCAGCGCACAGCCGAGAGGTGTTTGATGTCAGTGGTGCTGGGGATACAGTCATTGCCGTGCTATCCGCTGCTCTTGGTTCTGGTCAGACGATGCAAGATGCGGTGAACCTGGCAAACCTGGCGGCGGGCATTGTGGTAGCACGAATGGGTACTGCCAGTGTCAGCGGACCTGAATTGCGTATTGCAGTCTCCAACGAGCTTGGCTTACGAAAAGGGGTGATGTCTAGAGATCAGCTTGCGGTCGCGGTCGCGGAAGCCAAAGCCCAGGGAGAAACTATCGTTTTTACCAATGGCTGTTTCGATATATTGCATGCAGGCCATGTTGACTATCTACAAGAAGCAAAGCAGCAAGGTGATAAATTGATTGTTGCTATCAATGATGATGCAGGTGTTCATCGGCTGAAAGGTGAAGGTAGACCTATCAACAGTCTTGATCGACGTCAGACGATGCTCGCAGGCTTATCTGCCGTGGATTGGGTAACGGACTTTGCAGAAGATACACCGGAATCATTGTTGACCAGGCTAGAACCAGATGTGTTGGTTAAAGGTGGCGACTACAGCATCGACGAGGTTGTCGGGGCGGATATAGTTAAAGCCTATGGCGGTAAGGTCAAGGTGTTGAAACTCGTCGATGGTTTGTCGACAACAGTCATTGCCGAGAAAATCAAAAAGCTCTAGT
>CBDUKY010000550.1:0-1938 GCA_965367925.1 uncultured Pseudomonadales bacterium
AAGAAAATTTACGACAACTTCGAAGCAGCACACGCAAGATTCCGCTTGATGCCACCTCAGGATTGCGACAATCGCTATATCATGGATTTTATTGGCCGCCATTCACTCAAGCAGGTAGATGAAGGTTGGACCTGGAAGTTTGATGACACCATGTTTGCGAAATTCGATTTCGGTACGGCGATGCACGAGGACCTTGCGAACCTTCGTTGTCGGGTTGGCGTGATCTATGGTGAAGACAGCTATCTCTTTAGTCAGGATATTGCTGACTATATGTTTAAGGTGCTAGACGAATCCGTACCCTTCGTTGGGATTCCAGAAGCCCAGCATCACCTGTTTCTTGATCAACCACTGGCCTTCGTCAGCTCGCTGCGAACGCTGTTGGCTGAATGGCGGCATTCCAAGCCTGATCGCGGGTATTGATCAAGGGGCTCGATTCCGCCAGTTTTTCATATGTAGTTCAATGAGTTCTATCAGGGTGCCGTCTGGATCTTTACAGACGGCGACGGTTGCCATGTCATTTTGAGCAAGAGCAGGTGGCGACAAAAACTCTACATCTTGTTTAGATAAGGTCTCATAGTCTGCTACAACGCCTTTTGATGCTAGACAGATTCGCGCCATACCCAGGTTGTTACCGCCTGCTGGTTGTTGAGCTTGAGGATCGGCATATTCGATCAAATCCAATTTAGGGTAGCCCTTGTCAAGACTCATAATGCAGCCGCGAATGATCTCACCTTGATTCAGATTGTAAGCTTGTAGCAAGGCCGCACTCATTGGGTAGTTTTCCGCTTCTCTCGCAATGCCCAGATAAGGTATCTCGGGCAAGAACACCGAAAAACCAAGTTTTTTATAAAACCCGATAGACGCTTCAAGGTCGCTCACATTGATATTGATGTGCCCCCAACCAAATTCAGGTGTTGATTGCGTCATACATTACATCCTATTGATTAGTTGCTGGAATTTTTCATTTCGCTCGTAAACATCTTGGCCAGGTGTCGGTTTCGTTGGTAGTTTATCCAGTTCTTTTGATCTGGTGTCGGTTAGAAGTTCATCGACGAGATCGTCGATATTGTCTATGCCAGCAATGACACCATTTGCCGACCCGGATAGGATATCCTAGTGCTTCTCCTGGATGAAATCTTGCTCCAAAGTAAATTCGAGGGTGATATGAACGGTTTGGCCATTGGTTAATTCAAACAGCAAGTCTCTAATAAATCTGGTCAGCGGCCTTGCTACCGCTGTGCCCTGTTTTTACCTGGGCTTCGTCTTGTTTAATGTCTGGCGTGACCCTATGGCCTGGGATAATGGTAGTTGGGTCAGATTTGGGGTTGGCCTGCTGCTTTTAGAGTTTATTCTGCTTCATTCCGGTGCCTTTGTCAGTGCCATGCTGGCCAGAGGTGATAGCTTCGCAGCAAAATTAAAGATTCTCCTGCCATTGATGTCTGTATATGCGCTGATGGTCTGGGGTTTTTCGCTTTCACTGGGTACAACGAGTTTGCTGTGGATATTTGCGGCGGTTTGTCTTGGGCGACTTATCTCGGGTATTGGCAATACTAACGAGCAGATTGGTGTTATGAGAAGTCGTTCGGCAATCGGTGTTTGTTTATACATGTTTGTTGTTTTTCTCAGTGTCATGTTACCTGTACCAGAATGGGGCATTACCCATTCCGTATTGGAAGCAGTTTATCCTGATCGGGGTGGCGGTGAATGGGAGCAAGAGCCACAACGGGCGATTGCAGCGGCAGCACTCTACTTCACATTGTTAGGTGTTGCAGAATTAAACCTTATGCTGCGTAAACCAGGCAGCGACGAAACGATAAATTTGCCTCGAGCAGGCTGAGTACTTAAGGGGAAGCTATGGAAAATTATGTTAATGAAAAGGTCATCGTTATTACGGGTGCTGCGGGTGGCTTTGGCAAGCTAGTTAGCCACAAGGCAGCA
>CBDUKY010000551.1:0-1922 GCA_965367925.1 uncultured Pseudomonadales bacterium
TGTCGCCGGCGCTAGTGGTGGTGCGCTTTCACTGGAATCAAATGAGGATGATATAAACGTCAGGCATCGTTAAGCGGTGTCATTCGCCTAGGACTTTGTCTCACTAAACCAGGTTTCAAGAATAATTTGTGCTGCCACAGCATCCACGGGGGCATCTGATTGTTGGTGAAGCTTTGCTTCGAAACTCGATAGTCTTTCATCAATTGTTTCGTGGGGTATATCAAACCGACCGCTGAGTTTACGACCAAATCGGCTTGCTAATCTCGACATTTCACTTTCTGTCCCATCCATATTTATTGGTAAGCCGACAACGAAGCAAGATGGCTGCCACTCGCTAACAATTAGCTTAAGCTTGTCCCAGTCAGGTACGCCGTCTCTTGCGGGAATGATGCAAAGTGGGTTTGCGCTTCGTGTAATGCGCTGGCCAACTGCAATGCCGATTTTCTTCATACCAAAATCAAACGCCATAATAAGATTGTTTGACGCCATCTAGTCGTGCCCCGCTCTGGGTGCCAGTAGGTGAAGGTCGATGCCAAGGAGTTTTGCTGCTGCCTGAGGACGATTTTCATATTTTTCTTTAAAGACAACATCAGGATTAGTTGGGGTTAAGAGCCAGACATTTCTTGCGATCTCCTGTTCTAATTGTGCTGCCGCCCAGCCCGCATAACCGAGACACGCGAGGGTGTCATCTGGGGCGCTGCCGGCGCGTAGCGCGTCAACAAAATCCGGGGAGGTGGTTAAAGAAATTTCAGGACTAATCGAAAGGGTGCCTTCAAACTGTTGTTCCGGCGGGTGTAAAAAGAAGATCTTATCCTGCTCTACCGGTCCGCCTACCAGTAGTGGACAGTTCACATCGTCTGGCAGATCTTGAAACACATCCCTGATGACGTACTCAGACGGCTGGTTAATCACCAGACCAAATGCACCATCTGCATTGTGCTCGATCATGAGGGATACGGTGTGATTGAAATAGTCCCCTGCAAGGCCTGGTAAGGCCACAAGGAATTGATTTTTAAAGCTTTGTTGATCTTCCAAGATGTTCAAAAGCTCCGCAGAGAACTGTTTTTACGAAATTGCCAGGTACGGATAATTTCTAGCACGTCGGTGGACTGTCTGAGTTCATCTGGGAAAGGTGCAAAGGGCGCGCCCAGCTTAACGATCTGGATTGCAGCATTGTCGAGCACAGGGTGGCCAGAAGACTCAAGCAAGACAACTTCCTTCAGTGAACCATCAGGTAATACTGCTACAAGCAATCGTAGACTGCCATAGAGCTGCTTTCTACGGGCTTCAGCGGGATAATTCAAATTCCCAATACGTTCAATTTTTCGCCGCCAGGAGTTCAGGTAGAAGGCATCTGCACTAGATGCCGTTGATAGACTGGTGAGGCGCTTGATTCTGGGACGCTTGGCATAAACCTGTCGTTGCTGATCAAGCCGTGCTTCCAGGCTAGCAATCTCGAGGCTGCGCTGAAGTAGTGTCTTTTCACCATCCACCGGGACTTCACTGGGCTTGAGATCCTTCTTGCTGACGACGGTGGCGGCTTGACGCTCCGTTGCGGCGGTGGTGGTAATAACGGTTTTCTGCTGCAGTTCCACCTTTGGTGCCGCGGCGACCTGTTGTGTGGGGGAGGTCTCGCGGATTACCGTATCATTAAAATCTGCCCGGGTAGGTGAGGTCGTGAGCATCTTCTCTTTTAAGGTGCCACTGCCTGCCTGATCAAACTGAGCAAGAAAATCCGCCTTGTCTGGTCGATTCTTGCTCCGGTGCTGGGCCAGGGTAACCTCCATCGTATGCGTCGATGGGCTTTGTTTCACAAAGGTAAAGGTAACACCAAGAATTATCACGCCATGGATGGCGAGGGCCAGAAAGACCGTAAAGCTCAATCGGTCTGAGGCCGTAATGCCTGGATTGATTGCTGCCAT
>CBDUKY010000552.1:0-1917 GCA_965367925.1 uncultured Pseudomonadales bacterium
CCCTGGCCAATTGAGAAGACGCCAGTATTAGGTGCTGAAACCTTGGCTTCTTCCTGATTTAGAATAACCTGTTGGATCGCATCGGCACCACGGCCACCATATTCTTTTGGCCAACGGATACATGCCCAGCCGGCATCGGCCTTTTTCTTTTGCCAGTACTTTGCTCTCGCCATAGGGTCCATACCTGAGAGTTCTGACTCATCTGGTACGTTAGATTGAAGCCATTCTGCGGCTTCTGCACGAAATTTTGCTTCTTCTGGGGTATCTTTAAAATCCATGTTCTTCTCCTATGCAACGTCTTGTTCGATAGCGGTAATCAGCTTGTCTTGCCATTGGCCTTCACTGCCAATGTTGACGGATAACAGCTTCGAGCGGCGGTAATGGAATTGGCAATCAAATTCCCAGGTGAAGCCCATGCCACCATGGGTTTGAATATTTTCCTTCGAGGCGAAGTAGTAGGCCTGGATGCCTGCAACCCTGGCGGTTGCTGCTGCAACCGGCAGTTCTGGTGCATTGGTGTTAAGTGCCCAGGCACCGTAATAGCAATTAGATCGGGCCAATGTATTCTTCACATACATGTTCGCCAACTTATGTTTAATGGCCTGATAACCAGCAATTGGTCTACCAAATGCGTATCTACCGAGGGCATATTCTTTGGCCATCTCCAGTGCGGCGTCGGAGCCACCGGTTTGTTCCCAGGCAATCAATACGGCAGCACGGTTAAGAATATGCTGGGTAGCTGCCCAACCTTCACCTTCATTGCCTAACAGATCCCCTTTGGCGCCATTAAATGTAATGTTTGCATGAGGCCGGGTAGGGTCGATGGTCGTGACAATTTCTCGACTTACACCGTCCTGGTCCAGGTCAACAATGCTTAAGCTTGCACCGTCACCACTATCTGATTGACAGACAACGATCGCAAAGTCCGCGATGTTGCCATCTGGTACGGCGATCTTTGTACCCGTGACTGCTGATGCACTGCTGGTTTTAAGTTTTTTCGGCGTGGTTGCACCAGGACCTTCAGCCAGAGCAAAGGTGCCGATGATTTCTCCACTTGCTAGTTTTGGCAGGTAGGCTTCCTTCTGTGCTTTGGAGCCATAGTGCAAAATCGCTTCAGTTGCTAGATAAACAGAGGATGAGAACGGCAGGGGTGCAACAGCACGTCCCAACTCATCAGCAATGACTGAAAGTTCAAGATAGCTTAAGCCCAGACCATCGTATTCTTCTGGAATGACCGTTGAGGTCCAGCCCATCTCAGCAACCTTTGCCCATAGGTCTGGTTTAAACGGGTCAGTGCTCTCTAATGCTTCTCGAACCACCTTCATCGAACAGTTGTCTTGCAAAAATCCCCGGGCTTGTTCCCGAAGCATGTTTTGCTCGTCGCCGAATTCAAAATTCATCTGCTACTCCTGAGTTTTGGGTTGAAAATTTCCTCTAAGATACGTTTTTGCACCGTCAGGGGGCAAGCCCTTTAAAGGTTCATATCGCGCAATATGTTATGCTGGCAAGTCTCTAATTAACTGAGGAAGCGCTAAACCTACTATGGAAGCTGCAATAACTCTCGCAGACCCAATCTGCTTGCCGATTCTCGACTCGCCACAAGTATTTCCAGTTCAAACTATCTATTGTGTTGGTCGCAACTACGCAGACCATGCGGTAGAGATGGGCCATGATCCTAATCGCGAGCCACCATTTTTCTTTATTAAGCCGTCTTACAGCATCTTACAAGATGGCGCCGCGATGACTTATCCTGCCCGCACCAGTGACCTTCAACATGAGATTGAACTGGTGGTGGCTATCGGAAAGCCTGGCGAAAACATTCAGCGTAAAGATGCTGCAGACCATGTGTTTGGCTACGGTGTTGGGCTAGATATGACCAGGCGTGACTTGCAGGCAGAAGCCAAGGCCATGAAACGC
>CBDUKY010000553.1:0-1913 GCA_965367925.1 uncultured Pseudomonadales bacterium
AAGGGATACAGCCTGATATTTACCATTGGCCGTGGCAACGATATCTGCTGCACGACTGTTGAAGCCATGCAGCACCTTGTGATTGGCCAGGACCTGGATCAGATCACAGCTGACATTGGTCAGTTCTATCGCAACCTCAATTCCGATAGTCAGCTTAACTGGCTCGGCCCACAAAAGGGTGTTGTGCATATGGCGTCAGGCAGCATTATGAATGCTGTCTGGGATCTCTGGGCGCGTACCGAGGGCAAACCCTTGTGGCGTCTAGTCGCTGAAATGTCACCTGAAGAATTTGTTAACTGCCTTGATTTCAAACATATCGAAGATGCACTGACCCGTGATGAGGCGCTGGCAATGGTCGAAGCAAATTCCGCAACCCGTGCCGAACGGATTGCTGAACTGGAAGCAAAAGGCTACCCGGCCTATACCACGACACCTGGTTGGCTCGGCTACACGGATGAAAAGATGCAACGGTTGTGCCGGGAAGCATTGGCGGATGGATTCAATCACATCAAGCTTAAAGTGGGTGAAAGCATCGAAACGGACAGACATCGCTGCAAACTTGCCCGCGAGGCAATTGGCGACGATACAAGACTTATGGTTGACGCCAATCAGGCCTGGGAAGTGAATCAGGCAATAGCGTGGATGGAGCACTTACAAGAATTTAAACCATGGTTTATTGAAGAACCTACCAATCCAGACGATGTTTTTGGACATAAAAAAATTCGCGAAAATATTGGCAGCATTCAGGTTGCCACTGGTGAACACTGCCAGAACCGGGTTATGTTTAAGCAATTCATTGCTAACGATGCAATTGATGTTGTGCAAATTGACGCTTGTCGGCTTGCGGGTCTCAATGAAATCCTCACCGTCTTTATGCTGGCAGCAAAGTATGGCAAACCAGTCTGCCCTCATGCCGGTGGTGTCGGTTTATGTGAATATGTACAACATCTCTCAATGATTGATTATGTGCAGATATCTGCCAGCATCGGCGAGCGAGTTATCGAATATGCAGACCATCTCCATGAACACTTTGAAACCCCGGTTACGATAAAAAATGGTGCCTATATGCCACCGACCACACCGGGCTTTGGGGTAAAGATTAAAGATGAAGCGCTTTCAACCTATCAATTTCCGAATGGTAGCGAATGGCGAAAACGTCTCGGATAGAAATTGACAGCGACTAAACCTCACTTAAGCAAATTGGACCAATTATGAAACTACTCCGCTATGGCCCAGCAGGTCAGGAACGCCCTGGTATCCTCGACGACAATGGCAAGATACGTGATCTCAGTGGCATTGTTGATGACATCAACGGTGCAGTGCTTGAATCTGATGTACTTACTCATATCGATATCTCCCAGTTACCTGATGTAGATGCAGATGTTCGCCTTGGCGCCTGTGTTGCCAGTGTTGGTAAGTTTATTTGTATTGGTCTCAACTACGCGGACCATGCAGCAGAATCAGGTATGGCTATACCAACTGAACCTGAGGTATTTACTAAAGCAACCAGTGCAATCTGCGGCCCCAATGATGCGATTATCCAACCCAGAAACAGTCAGAAGCTGGACTGGGAAGTAGAACTGGCCATCGTGATCGGTAAACACACCTCATACGTGACAGAAGCCGAGGCAGCAGATCATATTGCAGGCTATTGCGTCTGCAATGATGTTTCAGAACGTTACTTTCAGCTTGAAAGAGGTAACCAGTGGGACAAGGGTAAAGGTTGCGATACCTTTGGACCGATTGGCCCCTGGCTAGTGACAGCAGATGAAATCAAAGACCCATTGAACCTTGATATGTGGCTCGAGGTTAACGGGCACCGCTATCAGGATGGCAATACCCGCACGATGATTTTCAATCCAGCATTTATTGTCAGCTATTTAAGTCAATTTATGAGCTTGCAACCAGGCGAC
>CBDUKY010000554.1:0-1903 GCA_965367925.1 uncultured Pseudomonadales bacterium
GTTAGGTATTGAAGTTGTCGAACGTTTGAGTCTGGAAACCGGTCACAATGATCACAATGCCCGTTACCTTGCGACCAAGGCTGGTAAGCTTGGTCATTTGCTTGGGGTCAAAAATGTCGATACAAAATCATCTGATAGCTAGTAGTTTCTAGCTGCTTCAAATACTTTTATTCGCAATGTTAGCTAGAATGATTCATTGCTGTGATATTGCTGTCTTCCCCTGATGCGAGTCGTGCAGCAATTGCGCTAGTGATCCCGGCAGTATCGAGACCACAAGCGGAGAGCATATTGGAGGGTTTATCCTGATGGATAAACTGATCAGGTGTACCAAGATTTAGAATGTTGGTCTGGATGCCAGTAGCGAGGAGATACTCATTCACCGCTGATCCAGCACCACCCATGACGGCATTTTCTTCCACGGTTACAATCAACTTATGTTTTAGTGCCAGTTGGGTCACAAGCTGTTCATCAATGGGTTTTACAAAGCGCATATCCACAAGGCTCGCATCGATTGCTTCTGCGACGTCTGTCGCGACAGCCACCATAGAACCGAAAGCCAGGATCGCAACCTCTTTACCTGACCTGAGTTGTTTTGCCTTGCCTATTTCTATTTCTTCAAGTTCATCAGGTACCTCTACACCACGGCCTTTGCCTCTTGGGTATCGAACTGCGGCTGGCCCTTTATGACGGTAGGCAGTGGTAAGCATAAGCCTTGTTTCACATTCATCCGATGGCGCCATAACAATCATGTTGGGAATACAGCGCAAATAGGACATGTCAAACACGCCGGAATGGGTTGGACCATCTTCGAGTAAACCAGATCTATCTATGGCAAATGTGACATCCAGATTTTGAATCGCAACATCATGAATAAGCTGATCGTAAGCGCGTTGTAAAAATGTTGAATAGATAGCAACTACTGGTTTAACACCTTCACAGGCAAGACCGGCTGCAAGGGTCACCGAGTGTTGTTCAGCAATGGCAACATCATAGTAACGATCAGGAAAGTTTTCAGCGAAAGCAACCAGATCGGATCCTTCTTTCATGGCCGGGGTAATACCCACTAGATTTGTATCCACACTGGCCATATCACATAGCCATTGGCCAAATACATTCGAATAGGACGGGGTATTGTGAGTTGGTTGAACCTGCTTGTCGGATTCAATTTTCGACAAGGAATGGGTGCCCACCGGAGATGCCTCAGCTGGTCCGTAACCCTTGCCCTTCTGGGTAATCAGATGAAGGAACTGTGGACCCTTTAGGTTTTTAATATTGTCAAAGGTGGTGAGTAGGGTCTGTATATCGTGGCCATCTATCGGGCCAATATAATTAAACCCAAGTTCCTCGAATATGGTGCCAGGTACAACCATGCCTTTCATATGTTCTTCGGTACGCCTTGCCAGTTCCCAGGCTCTGGGAATTCGACTGAGAATCTTCTTGCTTCCCTCGCGCATGGATAAATAGAGTCTGGAGCTCAAGATGCGCGCAAAGTATTTTGCAAGACCGCCAACATTGCGGGAAATAGACATGGCGTTGTCATTCAAGATCACAAGAATATTAGCTTCTGTGTCCGCCACATGGTTTAGCGCTTCAAAGGCCAGGCCGGCAGTCATTGCGCCATCACCGATGACCGCGATAGACCGTTGGTCCTGATTTTTCATTTTCGCTGCCAGGGCCATGCCCAGTGCGGCGCTAATAGACGTTGAAGAATGACCAACGCCAAAAGTATCGTATTCACTTTCTGTGACAACCGGAAAGGGTGCGATACCGTCTGGCTTACGCAGGCTTTGCATCATTTCCCTGCGTCCAGTGAGAATCTTGTGAGGATAGGTCTGATGACCCACATCCCAGACTAGCTTATCTCGTGGGGTGTCAAACACATAATGTAGTACCACGGTTAACT
>CBDUKY010000555.1:0-1882 GCA_965367925.1 uncultured Pseudomonadales bacterium
AAAAAGACAGTGTCCTTATCAATAGGATCGTTCGAGGCGCTGTAGTATTCATGCACGACGATGCCATCTTCGATCAATACCAGCGCGGCATTGCCTTTGTTGTTGGAATCAATAGCGGTTTTGGCATGATGAAAAAAGGTATCTGCATCACCAGGTTCCGCAACGGGTGTCATCCACCAGCCGTATAGACCCGCGATAAAAACGACTCCCCACCAGATAAGCATGATGAGGAGTATGAATATGGCTTGTTTTAGTTTGCTTATCGATTTGCCTGGCATGGTTGTCATGCATTCCTGTAGCAGTTGCGGTTCCGCAAGTCTGCCAACTTGAGTGATGATTTTCAAAGCGTTGCGCCTGCAATCGAAGGCGGCATGAAAGTGGGTCCGATAAAAGTAGTCTGAATGTTTTTCGTTTACTCTTTGGCTCCGATTTCTTATGGTAGCGACCTCTGCGAATAGGGACAGCATTTGTTCCTGCGATATTTCACTGACGAGTAAGGATTGAGACATGAGCCAAGTATCTGGCGTGAACACTTTGCGCCATGACTGGACGACCCAGGAAGTACAAGCACTGTTTGACCTGCCATTTTCTGACCTGATTTTCACCGCGCAAAAAGCACATAGAAAGCACTTTGATGCCAATCGGGTACAGCTCTCGACATTGCTATCAATCAAAACCGGTGCCTGTCCTGAGGATTGTGCCTATTGCCCTCAAAGCACTCGCTATGAGACTGGCGTTGGTAAAGAAGATCTGCTTGAACTAGAGGCTGTACGTGAAGCCGCAAGACAGGCAAAAGCAGCAGGGGCCAGTCGATTTTGTATGGGGGCTGCCTGGCGCAGTCCTAAAGATCGAGATCTTGAAAAAGTAATCGATATGGTCATCGCGGTGAAACAAGAAGGGTTGGAGTCCTGTGTCACTCTGGGTATGTTAACGGCAGAACAGGCCAAACGTCTGGCGGATGCCGGGCTGGATTATTACAACCACAATCTGGATTCTTCTCCTGAGTACTACAAGGAAATTATCACCACCAGAACTTACCAGGATCGGCTCGATACCCTGTCTCATGTACGTGACCAGGGTATGAAAACCTGCTGCGGTGGCATTGTAGGTATGGGAGAAAAACTCGATGACCGGGTCGAGATGCTTAGAAACCTGGCGAACCTACCAGAACATCCACACAGTGTGCCCATCAATAATCTGGTTCGTGTCGCTGGAACACCACTTGCAGAGACAGAAGCGATCGACCCGCTGGACTTTGTTCGTACCATTGCCGTGGCAAAGATCATGATGCCAGCTTCTTATGTGCGCCTATCTGCTGGCCGCGAAACCATGGATGAGTCGACACAAGCGCTATGCTTCCTTGCTGGTGCGAATTCAATCTTCTTTGGTGACAAGCTACTGACAACGCCAAACCCAGATAATAATAAGGATCTGGCGATGCTACAGAAGTTGGGTATTGAGGTAGAGCAGCAGCCAAAATACACAGATCTGGCGGCGGGTCAGGCCCAGTAGATACCTGTGGTGTTTATAAGGTTAGATAACCTTATAAACACCGGGTGACGATATTGCGGCGGATTACTAGAGTTTTAATACGCGCGCGGCATTCTCATACATCCACTTCTTCCTCACCGAGTCCCGGAGGGGTAGCTCATCACATTCTGCGATTAATTTGGCCAGAGGAACTTGCAGCGTGCCCCAACCAGATGCGAATAGAATCTTGTCCTGCAGGATTCGATTGCCGTAGTAGAGTAGCATTTCATAGCCTGAACCTGGTGAGATCATGTGCTTGACCCGGCGGCAAGCAAAGTCGATATAGATATTCTTGTGTCTGGTGGCAATGGCGACAAGGGGGAGAGCAGGGCAAAGGTGTGTCGGTACATCG
>CBDUKY010000556.1:0-1878 GCA_965367925.1 uncultured Pseudomonadales bacterium
CTACATGAGACGGACAATAGCCCTTAGCCTGATCGGCACCAGAGGATTGGGTCTCAGGCAGTGGATGGGTGGCACAACCTTGCAGAGCAAAGGCAAAGGCGAAAGTGAACAGCAGCGCTAGTCTATCGGCAGTTTTGATCATGGCTTAACTCACTGCTGAGGATTGTTTAAGTGCTGCTATCTCGGCTGCGGTATAGCCAAGCTGGGATAATATTTGATCTGTATGTTGGCCTAGTAAGGGCGCAGCTTGCCTGAGCATTGGACCATCTTTATCTGTCACATAACCTGCTTTCACAACCTTAACCGTGTCGTCTGGGTCAATGGGTGACGCCATGCTGGCAAATACATCCCGGTAGTCTAGTTGCTCGTCTTCTAGCACTTCTGGCAAAGCGCGTATTCTCGCCACAGGCACACCCTGACTAGCCAGTCGCTCGACCCAGGTATCCGTGGTTTGTTTTGCGATTTCCTTTGACACTTGTTCAGCTAATGGTTGGCCGTTTTCAATGCGTGCCTCTGGCGTCGCAAATCGTTCATCTTCCAGTAGGTGCGTAAGCCCAATAATGGCAAAAAGCGTCGCAACTTGTTGTTGTCTGAGTGCAGTGATCTGCACATAGCCATCGGCAGTTGCAAACACATTCGCAGTAGGTTGCCGGGTTGGTGATCCATTACCTAACAAGCCCACCAGGGTTCCTTGATTTAGATAGTTATTGTATTGCGCCGCCTGGGCGACGATTGCTGTATCGAGCATGGCAACATCTAACCGCTGCCCTTCACCGGACTTCTCTCGTCGAAACAAGGCAGCAGAAATTGCAAATGCGGTGTTTAGTGCCGTGGACATATCCACCGGCATATAGCCTGTTCTTGTCGGGCCTGTTTGCGGGTGACCCGTTTGAGACATCATGCCAGAGGAAGCCTGAATAGCGCCGTCATAGGCAGCCTCGCCGGCCTTTGGACCTGTTTGACCATATCCAGTAACAGAACAATAAATAATGCCTGAGTTAAAGCCTTTCACGATTTCATAGCCAAGCCCAAGAGATTCCATGGTTCCGGCTTTGAAATTCTCAACCACCACATCCGCATCTTGTAGTAGCCGTTTAATGACTTCGATACCCGCCGGTGATTTTAAATCCACACCAATACTTTGCTTGTTCAGGTTCATCCCCATAAAGGAAGGTGACATGCCCTTGTCTTCACCGAGGTTCATCAAACCTCTGGTCTGATCACCATGGATGGGGTGTTCTACTTTTATGACTGTGGCCCCGAGTAAGGCGAGTTGCATGACCGCAAAGGGACCCGCCAGAACTTGTGTGAAATCAACAATCTTAATGCCTTCGAACGCCTGCATGGGCTAGCCTCTAGCTTTTGTGATGTATATTTCGAACCTGTTTAGATTTAAGTGCGGGAAAGTTCGCTGGCTGATAAGTGATGATAATTGCCCGCCTGGCGTCCGGGGAAAAGTTGGGTTTTGAGCCATGAACCGTATGGGGTGAGAAAAACACTAACGACCCTGCTGGCGCGATCATCGGTACAGCGTCTTTTTCATCAAAGCACTTAGGATCGGTAAAAAAACCACCGAGCTGCGTGCCATCGGCTGTACCGGGTAGGCAACCCTGCCGATGACTACCACGGATGACCTGCAAGCAACCATTGTCTAGCCGACAATCATCAAAGGTCACCAGTACATTTGGCAGCAGATCAACATGATCTGAATCGTGAACCCAGTAGGGTGAATCTTGATGCCAGCCAAAACCTGAACCCTGTTCTGGGGATTTCATATTGAGTTTCGCGGTCCAGAGTGCCAGATCATGCTGACCAATAATCGCGTGCATGGGCGCAACGATACGTTCGTCATCAATCAGGTTATCAAAGCACTGGCTA
>CBDUKY010000557.1:0-1871 GCA_965367925.1 uncultured Pseudomonadales bacterium
CAATCAGTCGCCCGGCAAGCAGGCTATCAGCTCGAGCAAGCACAACGAAATTATGACTTGATCCAGCGTCAGACTGTTGAAAATACTCGCAATCTCTTTAGTGCAATTAATACTGACGTGGCCAGAGTGAGAGCAAGACTGCGCGGCATCGAGTCCAGCCAGAGTGCATTGGATGCAACGCAAACTGGCTATGAAGTCGGTACTCGAAACATTGTCGATGTACTCCTCGCCCAACAGCGCTTGTATCTTGCGCAGTTTCAGTACGCCAGTGCCAGATACCAGTATATCCGCGACACCTTGCGCCTGAAGCAGACTGTTGGCTCACTGAGCCCAGATGATATCTATGCGTTGAATGAATTCATTACTGCAGATAAATCAGTAACGAGAATTAAACCAACCACTCGATAGGGAACCATGGGCAATGCTCGTGCTCTAATCTTTATCAGCACGAGCTAGCAGTTAACCTATGCAAATTAAAGCTTTCATTACAGCAGCCATCTTTGGCGTTGCAACGGCAGTATTTTTGAGCCTGTTTAATAGCGAGCCGAATGCCTACGCTGCCCCGGCTGCTGGGACATCAGCCAGTGGCTTTGTGCTGACCAACGATGAAAACAACAATATTCAGGTATTTAAGGACGTTAGTCCGGCGGTGGTATTTGTTACGAATACCCAATTGCGGCGCAATCTATTTTCCCCGAATGTGATGGAAATACCGAAAGGTAGTGGCACAGGCTTCATCTGGGACGAATCTGGCCTGATCGTGACCAATTTCCATGTAGTGCTAGGTGCCAATAAGATCACGATTACTTTGGGCTCAGGCGCAAGCTATGAAGCTGAGGTCGTCGGTACCGCACCAGAAAAAGACATCGCCCTTCTAAAGATCGACGCGCCGAACGAAAAACTCACGTCTATTCCGCTAGGTGACTCAGAAACCCTCTCCGTCGGCCGAAAGGTCCTTGCCATTGGCAACCCTTTTGCACTGGACACCAGTCTTTCTGTGGGTGTTGTCAGTGCATTGGGTCGAGAGATCAAATCTGTTAGCAATCGAACCATCAAGAATGTCATCCAAACCGATGCGGCGATTAATCCTGGAAATTCAGGCGGACCATTGCTGAATTCAAACGGTGAGCTGGTTGGTGTCAATACAGCAATCTATAGCCCATCTGGCGCAAATGCAGGTATTGGTTTCGCGATTCCAGTTAATACGGTCAAACTTATCGTGCCCCAGCTAATTGAGCATGGAAAGCTGTACCGGCCTGTCATGGGTATCGAAACCCTGACTGACTACTGGGCAAAACGCCTCAGAGTCAAGGGTGTTGCCATCTTGTCCACTAAGAGTGGATTACCCGCCGATGTCGCCGGTATGATAGGCGTCAGGGAAGATTACAGGGGTAATATCCATCTTGGCGACGTTATCATTGCGATTGAAGGTGAACCTGTCACCAATGAGGACTCCCTGCTATCATTGCTCGAACGCCATGAACCAGGTGACAAGATTAAGGTAACGACATTACGCGATGAAGAGATTCGTGAATATGAAGTAACCTTGACCGCCCCGGAGGGATAAGCGGCAAGCCAGGTTCCCGGTATAAAAATAAAAATCAACGATCTGACTCCCGCTCTGGTAGCGAGCGAGTTCTGACAAACGAGATCCTCGATCATGTTCCTAGCCTCATTGACCCACCCGCAAAAAGAAACCTTCCTCTGTTTAGCCCACACTGTTGTTGTCTCTGATGGTGATCTAACCGTGGGGGAGGAAGTCATGATGGAAGAGATGCGTCGTGAAATGAATGTTGATGGTGGCTACGTTGCCCATTACGTCGACCTTGAAGGCATCGCTGTGGTTGTAGGTGACAAAGAAGTCCTGGATG
>CBDUKY010000558.1:0-1833 GCA_965367925.1 uncultured Pseudomonadales bacterium
TGTTACATCTACGCCGGTTTCTGCAGCAAGTTCTAGTGAGGTAATAATAAGATTAGTCATTTCAGGTTGCTCCTGATGTTTCTAAGTCTTCCCGTAGGTAACGGGCAGCATTGATATAGTTTATAAAAGAGATCAGGTAAACGAAACTACAAGCGAGTAGTGCGTAGCGTAATGACTCGACTGCCGTCATTTGCCAATGTGTTTGCATCAGATCACTCAGAATACCCACAGTCGTTGGCCCAAATACCAGGCCGATGATGTTGATGATAAACAAAAGCAGCGCTGATGCCGCTGAGCGCATGGCCAGTGGTGCAAGTGACTGGGTCATACCAAAGGTAGGACCAGTGTAGAGGTTCACCATAAAGGCAGGTATGGCGTACAGGGCGAGTGCCATAAACAGGCTGTCGACCATATAAACCCCAATACTAAAAGGCACTGCAATCAAAAAGCCGATGCCTGGCAGCCACATGTACCAGCGTTTGTCGTTTGTGCCGAATTTATCCGCAAGGAAGCCGCCGAGGAAGGTACCGATACCGCCGCCTATGCCGATGATTAAGCCAAGGGCTGTGCCGACTTCACCAGATGACATATCGTGAGTTCGAATCAGAAAAGGTGGCATCCAGGCAATAGCACCATAGCCAACAAACGCCTGGGTTGCTGCACCCATGGACAGGTGTCTAAAGCTCTTAAAGCCCCACATGGTTTTTACTACCTGGGAGAAGGGAACAGGGGTTGAATCTGATTTTTTGGTTTCTGAATAGCCGCGAGGTGGCTCTTTCACAGTGAACTTAAGTACCAGCGCGAGAATGACGCCAGGAATACCCACAACCAGAAAAGCATTCCGCCAGCCGAAGAATTCATTGATCCAGCCACCAGCCAGGTTACCGAATAAGATACCGACGGGAATACCGAGGGCGTAGATACCAAGCGCTGATGCACGGGCATCAATTGGGAAGTAATCTGCGATTAACGAGTGAGAGGGTGGGCTACCGCCAGCCTCACCAATACCAACACCAATCCTTGCTGCGAGCAGTTGCCAGAAATTTCCTGCTAGTCCTGAGAGTGCCGTCATAGCACTCCAGATCGCCAGACAGATAGAAATAATCTTAACCCGTGAATACTTGTCAGCAAGCCGGGCGATTGGAATACCAAGAGTTGCGTAGAAGATACCAAAGGCAACGCCGCTCAAGGCACCAATTTGTGTATCACTAAGATCCAGGTCAGTCTTAATAGATTCAGCGAGAATCGCGAGAATCTGCCGGTCAACGAAATTGAATATATAAACCACCATGAGTACACCCAGCACATACTGGGTATAGCCTTTAGAATAAAGTGGTGCGCTCTCGAGCTGGCTCTTGGATTCAGACATTCAGGACTCTCAAGTTAGTATTGTTATTTTCCTGAGCATAACAAAGTGGTTTGCCTTACCACAATGAAGCAATTAGCCGGTTTAGCGCCTCTGGTGATCTGGTCAGACCAGGGCTGCCCATGGGTTGAACCCGGCATCCTCGGTAGTTCAAATAGCTTTTGCCTTGCATAGTTACTTTGCGTTATTTTTACCTGATCTTTACCTTTGGCTTGCATTTCTAAGCTGTAATGCCGACGCTCATGGGGCTGTGGAGCTGGAATAGCCAGATTCGTAATTCAAGCCACCCAATACTTTACTAATAGTCGTTGCCACGACAGCAGGATTTTCACAACGTGTTGCATAATCGTCTCTTCCTGCAAATGTTTCTTACCGCCAGTTTTGCGGCTGTCTCAGCGGCGCTTGTTATCTACGCGACGGTACATTTCCAGCTTGAAAAGGAACTGCTACAGAAGGCCCGCAGTAGC
>CBDUKY010000559.1:0-1829 GCA_965367925.1 uncultured Pseudomonadales bacterium
AATAAGATCTTTCCTCGCTTCAATTTCAAAGCAGACAAGTACCTGGATATTTGCTGGAACCATGCCCATGGCGGTTCGAGGTGATGGGTCGGTGGTACCTGATCAGCGTGTCAGAGCGGCGTCACTGGTTTACGATCAAAACGGTGTCGAAGTGGCTCGCTACTACAAAATTCATATGTTCGATGTTGATGTTGAGGACAATCATAAGCGATATCGAGAGTCTGATACCTTCGAACCAGGTGATGCTTTAAGCGTGTGTGATTCACCTTGTGGACTTGTGGGGCTTTCTGTTTGCTATGACATTCGATTCCCGGAAGTTTACAGAGCCCTGCGAGACGCCGGTAGTGAAGTGATTGCGATTCCCTCGGCGTTTACAGAAACGACCGGTGAAGCACATTTTGAAGTGCTGATGCGCGCAAGAGCGATAGAAACAGCCAGCTATACCGTTGCCGCTTGTCAGGGTGGCATTCATGATAGTGGGCGTCGTACCCACGGTGCGAGTATGGTCGTTGGCCCCTGGGGAGATGTCATTGCAAAAGCAGGTAAGGGTGAAGCTGTGATTGTTGCAGATATTGATCTCTCAATTCTCGCGCAGATCAGGGCGGATATGCCTGTCCATCTACAAAGGAAGCTCTAGGATTCCTCGTTTGTCTGATTGTCGCTAAGCGACTTGAGGAATTGAAATAGCTTTCGAAAATTAACTGGTGGTTGAATCTCTTTTTCGGCCTCATTGATCGCATTTCTAACCAATTGACGAAGATGTTGCCGATCCAAATCAGGATAACGGTCCATAATTTCACTCATGGCGTTCTTGTCATTATTGATTAGTCTTTCTCGCCAGGTTTCGAGTTGCTGGAACTGGAGGTTATGTTCCTTCGAGCTGGCATCGAAACGATCTACCACCTTCTGTATCGCCTCAGGTCCAACAGAACGAATCAGCTTGCCAATATATTGCAGTTGTCGTTTTCGTGCATTGCCTTTAGTGATTTTCTTGCATGCTTGCACAGCATCAATAATTTGCTGATAAGGAAGTTGTAATAGCTGCTGTTCTGGAACATCGAGCAAGCGTTCGCCAAGGTCGACAATGGCTTTTGCTTCACGCTTTAATTGTGACTTGCTCGGGCCATCATATTCTTCTTCTAGATCATCATCTTGCATAGCGTACCTTAGGTATAAAAAATTGTTGCGAGGCCGAGGAATGATAAAAAGCCGACAACATCTGTCACTGTCGTTAGTACAACTGTACCAGCAACGGCGGGATCAATTTTTAACATCTGCAGTAGTTTCGGTAGTCCTGCACCAGCTAATGCTGCGCAGGTCAGGTTGATCATTAACGCCACAGCAATAATAACGCCTAACAGATAATCACCAAACGTGAAGTAGGCACCGACTGCCACTACCACGGCCCAGAGAAACCCGTTAATCATACCTACCGCAAGTTCCCGGCGAATAAGCCAGAAAATATTGGTATCGACCAGTGTACCTTTTGCCATGCCGCGAATAACCAGGGTTAACGTCTGGCTGCCAGCGACTCCACCCATGCTCGCCACAATCGGCATAAGCACAGCGAGGGCCACAACCTGAGCGATAGTCTCCTCAAACATATTGATAACTGCAGAGGCGAGAAATGCCGTGAGCAAATTAGCACCTAACCACACGGCTCTGGAGCGTGCGGTGCGGAATATAGGTGCGAAGGTATCATCGTCCTCTGTAAGACCAGCCATACTCAGTACAGAGTGATCAGCCTCATCGCGGATAACATCGACCACATCGTCAATGGTTATTCGGCCGAGCAGATAACCGTCCTGGTCTATTACCGGGGCAGAAAC
>CBDUKY010000560.1:0-1812 GCA_965367925.1 uncultured Pseudomonadales bacterium
CAGTTGATATTTCGTTGTTAAAAACCCTGGATCAATTGCAGGAAATTAACGGCGAGGCCAGTGATTCTACCAAACTAAAGATTCTGACCGAACTAGAACAGCATGCCATCCGCTTTATCAATCGCTCTCCTTTCCTTGTACTTTCCACCAGTGTCGCTGGTGAAGGTGACGCCTCACCGCGCGGTGACGCACCAGGATTCGTCAAGGTACTCGACAACACCACCCTGCTAATTCCAGAACGCCCTGGTAATCGAATTGCTGATAGCTTACGCAATATCATTACCAATCCAGCTGTAGGCCTGCTGATGATGATTCCAGGTATGAACGAAACCCTGCGCATTAACGGCAATGCCTATATCACTGATGAACCAGCCTATCTCGACCAGGTTGCCCACAATGGCAAGCCACCGAAACTCGCCATCATTGTCGATATCACCCAGGTTTACTTCCACTGTGCCAAGGCCTTTATCCGTTCAAAACTCTGGGATGCCTCGGCGCAGATGGATCGTTCAGAAATGCCAACGCTCGGTAAAATCATCATTGAACAAATTAAGAAACAGCCAGCAACAACGGAAGAAGTCTCAGCTGTTGATGCCAATCTGGCCCTGGACTCAGAGAACAACCTCTATCATTAGCAATCGGGACTAGTTCAACGCACCACCGCAACTACTACCCTGGCCCGCGGTACAGCCATAACAATGCTCACCAATCGCAATGTTGGTGCCTTCAATGTCCCGATCGAGCAGATCCTTCATATGTGTACGCCTTGCATCTGTTGCAAGGGGCATGGCTAACATCTGGTTAAAGTCGCAATCATAGACATAGCCCTGGTAGTCCACGCTGACGAGCGAACGGCACATGACGGTTTCCAGATTTGATTCACTATAGGCATTCCGAAGCAAGGTCATATAGTCAACATACTGATGCTTCGCCAACAGTCTGGCACCAAACCGACTGATTGGCATATTCGCGAGTGCAAACAACTCATTAAATTCAATACCATGCTCTTCTTTCAAGGCGAGCTTATAGTCCTTTTCAAGCTGACGTTGATTTGGCGGTAATACTGGCTCATCCGGGTTATAGACAAGATTTAATATTAGTCCGGAACCTGGCACCCCATAGCCAACGGCATTTAGCTTTTTCAAGCCGGTGATGCTTTCTTGATAGACTCCCTTGCCTCGTTGTTTATCAACATTTTGTTCCATGTAGCAGGGCAATGACGCCACTACAACAATTTTATTAGTGGAGAAAAATTCTGGTAAAAAGTCATATCCAGGTTCACCTAAAATCGTAGGATTGCAGCGATCCATGACTGTCACACCGAGTTTTCGCGCCTCGGTGACCAGATACATAAAGTGCGGATTCATTTCAGGAGAACCGCCAGTCAAATCGAGATTTTTAATCTGCTTTTTCTTAAGCAAAGCCAACACCAGATCAATGTTTTCTTTATCCATTAATTCTGTGCGTGTGGGGCCGGCATTGACGTGACAATGGGTACAACTGAGATTACACAGATAGCCTAGATTGACCTGAACCGTCTCCAGCTTGCCACGTAGAATGGGCGGGAAATCCGTTTCAAGTAATAGCGGTTTAGTATCTAACATAGATCACTTCTAATGGTTTTTATTGTGACACCAATCCAGACCGGATAAGCATAGAAAAATGTTCGTTGCCGTGGGTTTTCCAGAATCTAGAAATACCTGGCATACTCGATTTTTGTACACTTGTCCTCCACGACATCTATGCCTGCGGCTTCCAGTAATGACCTCGCTTCCGGGTTTTCGATACCTAGCTGCATCCAGAAGCAATTGG
>CBDUKY010000561.1:0-1802 GCA_965367925.1 uncultured Pseudomonadales bacterium
ACAGTGCCGATATTTGGCTGGCAGAAAACTGCAGTCGCTATGCCGTGATAGTCCATTCTCGTGGGCTGGTTTAAATATTGGGTCTGAACAAATGCCATTGCTTCTTTAATCGCAACAGGCGTCAATTGGATCTTGTCGGTGACATCACCCAGGGCAAATACACTGGGGACAGATGTTCTAAATTCCTCATCAACGATAATGGCACCATTTTCACGCTGCTTAACATCAATGTTTTCCAGACCAATATCGGTAACATTTGGTACCCGACCGGTTGCGTAGAGGACAAGATCAACTTCCAGGCTATCCCCCTCTTTGAAATGAACAAGGAGGGTACCGTCAGCATTTTTCTCGATCCGTTCAACATTGGAATTAAACTTCAGGGCTATCTGTTTTTTGGTCAGTTCATCCTTTACAGCCAGGCGAACGTCTTCATCAAAATTACGCAGAAACAGTGGCCCACGATATGACAGATGGCTTTCGACCCCTAGCCCGGCAAAGATGCCCGCAAATTCAACGGCAATGTAGCCACCACCTACCACAAGACTGCGACGCGGAAGCTGCTGAAGAAAAAAAGCTTCATTGGAAGTAATGACATGCTCGTTGCCAGGAAAATCTGGCACGGATGGCCAGCCGCCTGTTGCTATCAAGATGGATTCTGTTGAAACAATTTGATCGTTTATGGAGATATGGTGCTCATCAACAATCCGTGCACGACCGTCGAAATGGGTAACGCCAGCAGCGTCTAACATGCCCTTGTAGATGCCATTTAGGCGACTAATCTCGGTATTTTTGTTCTCTAACAAGGTCGGCCAATGAAATTCAGGCTTCGCCTCACCCCAACCGAATCCCTGTGCATGATGGTATTCTTCACGAAAGTGCGAGGCATAGACAAAGAGCTTTTTAGGTACACAACCAACATTGACACAGGTACCACCCATATATCGATCTTCCGCCGTTGCCACCTTCACACCAGAAGCCGCAGCCACCCGCGCAGCGCGAACCCCACCGGAACCAACCCCTATGACAAAGAGATCGAAATCATAATCAGACATGCATATCACCTTATAGAACTACTTATCATTTACGGGTGATAAGCTAACACAACTTATCAACCTGGACTCACTAAGATTGCCAATAGACTTCCAACTCAAGCCATTTACCGACCATCCAGGGCTACCTGCTATTGATGGTTACTGTCGGCGTGACAAACAGACCTTGATACTGCACTTTATATTGCAAGGTGACACTTCACGCATAAGCTGGCCACCACCATCACAGAATCCTGGCCGACAAATGAACCTCTGGGAGCAAACCTGTTTTGAGTGTTTTGTGGCACCAGATGCCGCCACAGAGTACCGGGAATTTAACTACTCCCCATCAGGAGATTGGCATAGTTTTATGTTCCCTGAATATCGCGCTCCGCTCAAGCCAAGTGACGATACGACCCTGGCAGTTACTGATCAGGTGATTAACCCACATGAAGCAACATTTACCCTCACACTAACATTCAGTAACCTCAAGTTTAGCAGTACTGACTGGTTAATCTCCCCGGCCGTGGTTCTACTCGATATTCAAGGCCAGCATCATTACTATGCTCTCCAACATCCAGCTTCTCGACCTGACTTTCACCTACCAACCCTTCGTCAATTGCGACTCGGTTATCAATAAGGTCTATATCAGGCAAAAGGTAATTTATGGCTTTCCAATTCGGCATTGATCAACTTCTTAATAGTAATGAACTATTGTCCAGGCTAGAAAAAGCACGCTGCGGTCTGGTGGCCCATCCTGCATCTATCACTACC
>CBDUKY010000562.1:0-1800 GCA_965367925.1 uncultured Pseudomonadales bacterium
GTTTTTGCTTATACTTGTTTTTTGTTTTTCTTAGCTTCATGTTACCTGTACCAGAATGGGGCATTACCCACGCCGTATTGGAACAAGTTTACCCTGATCGGGGTGGCGGTGAATGGGAGCAAGAACCGCAACGAGCGATTGCAGCGGCAGCACTCTACTTCACGCTGTTAGGTGTTGCAGAATTAAACCTTATGCTGCGTAAACCAGGCACGGACGAAACGATAAATTTGCCTCGAGCAGGCTGACTATTTAAGGGGAAACTATGGAAAATTATGTTAATGAAAAGGTCATCGTTATTACGGGAGCAGCGGGTGGCTTCGGCAAACTAGTTAGCCACAAGGCAGCAGCGCTTGGCGCGAGGGTTGTCTGCGGCGACATTGATGAAGTCGCCTTGATAGCAAGCGGGGCAGAGATTGAAAAGGCAGGTGGTAAGGCCATTGTAAAAATGACTGATGTCTGTCGCAGTGATGAGATGAAACAGCTTGCCCAGTTGGCCGTTGATACCTTCGGTAGGATTGATGTGTGGATCAATAATGCCGGGATTATGCCTCTCGCATTTTATAGTGATCATGAGGCGGCAGGACCAGCCTGGGACCGATGTATCGATATTAATATCAAGGGTGTTTTAAACGGTATTGTTGCTGCCTATGACCCTATGATCGAACAGGGCGCGGGTCACATCATTAACCTGTCTTCTATCTACGGCAATTACCCGGTTGTGGGGGCTGGTGTCTACGGTGCATCGAAGGCAGCTGTTAACTTTCTGTCTGACGCGCTACGGGTTGAGTCCCAGGGAAAAATCAAGGTGACCACCATCAGGCCAACAGGTGTGCCCGCCACAGGTCTGGGTGCAGGCGTTGTAAATGGTGAGGCGGTTATCGGCATACTTGGTCAAAATGGCCCGGCCTATATGCAATCCATGCAGGCACATATGGCGGGGGAACTGCCACCAGAGCAACTGGATGCCGAGAACATTGAGTACTATGCCCTTGAACCCGAGCATCTGGCGGACCAGATTATCTATGCCATCAATCAACCCTGGGGTGTATCGATTAGTGATATGACCGTCCGTGCTTCAGGCGATCGCTATATCCTGTGATGTGGCTATGATTTCAAATGCTGGTGCACACGTTGTAGTGGGCTAGGTCCACCCATGGTGCCATCGCCGGATTTAGGTAAGTCACCATGTTCAAAATCAGAAAGTGTACTCGCACCATCACGAACATGTTCAGGCAATGGCGCTACTTCAACATTTTCCTTTGTGGTTGCAAATAGCGGTGCAGACCTTGCCCAGTTGAGTTGCGCGAAATAGCCACCACCAGCTTCATGAACAGTGGCTTCCGATTGACAATCCTGATGAGCTAACCAGACAACCATGGCGGCAACCTTGTCCGGTGATAGAAGATCAAGAATTTCTTTTGGTGCAGCCTTAGCTGGTGCTTTGCCTTGCCGTTTTCGGCGTTCATCCACTGCATGACCGAAGTCTGTAGTCATTCTGGTATGTGCTGAAGGCACTAGAATATTGCACTTAATGTCGAGTTTTAGTTTTTTTGCTTCAAACTGCAGGGAATTTGCCAGGCCAATCACACCAGCTTTACTGGCTGCATAGGCAGCAACACCTGCGCCGTACATGGCAGGAGAGGCCGTCATGATGCAACGGCCATACTTTTGTTCAACCATAATTGGCCAGGCAGCTTTCATCACGCGGAACACAGCGGTTAGATTGATATCAATGGTTCGCTGCCAGGACTCTATGGTGAGTTCACTCCAGACCTCAGGGGTCAGAATGCCAGCGTTGTT
>CBDUKY010000563.1:0-1786 GCA_965367925.1 uncultured Pseudomonadales bacterium
CGCCAGATAAGGGTACCTGGTGCGCTCGCCATGAACCTTCAACTTTTTTGCCATCAACCGTCGCTGGGCCTGTCCAACCTTTGGGTGATCGCAAAATAATCATCGGCCAGGTCGCTCGCACAGCTTTACCACTATTGCGCGCCTCAGCTTGAATGTTATGTATGTCAGCGATACATGACTCCATAACCTCGGCCATGGTTTGATGCATAACAGCAGGATCATCACCCTCAACGAAATAGGGTCGCCATCCATATCCACGAAACAGAGACGCTAGTTCGTCATGAGGAATACGCGCTAGCAGGGTCGGGTTATTAATCTTGTAGCCATTCAAATGCAAAATCGGTAACACAGCACCATCACGAATGGGATTTAGAAACTTATTGGAATGCCAGGATGTAGCGAGCGGTCCAGTCTCTGCCTCGCCATCTCCAACTGCGACAGTCACAATAAGATCTGGGTTATCGAAAGCAGCACCAAAAGCATGGGAAATGCTATAACCTAATTCACCACCTTCATGGATTGAACCTGGAAGTTCTGGTGTGCAATGACTACCAATCCCACCGGGGAAGGAGAACTGCTTAAATAGATGCTGGATTCCATCCATATCCAGACTGACGTCCGGATAGATCTCGGAGTAGGTTTGTTCAAGATAAACCGGCGCAAGTACCCCGGGTGCACCGTGGCCTGGTCCAGCAAGGAAGATCGCATTTAAGTCGTACTTATTGATCATCCTATTCATATGAACATACATAAAAGCCAGTCCGGGGCTAGAACCCCAGTGGCCTAACAATCGTTGCTTGATATGTTCAACTTCTAAAGGTTGTCGTAGCAATGGATTCTTTTGCAGATAAATCATCCCCGCCGCAAGATAGTTGCAAGCTCGCCAATAGGCATCTATCTGCTGAAGTTCTTCCGCTGTGAGCACTGACTCACCAGCCACATCCGTCCTGGTAACATCCGTCATTTTTGTATCAATCTCTAGTGATTCGTTTGTCCTTACAACATTGTTTGCCACTGGTTAAAGCCATGCTTTGCAAGCTGTTGCTCCTCATCTGTTGCCAGCGCCCAGACCGATACGGGGCTATCTGTTTGACTTATTTCTTCATCATGGCGGCCATTCGCCTGATGGTCGATCTTGATGCCAAGCCATTGGCTTTGTTCACAAACGGCGCCGCGAACAAAGGCAGAGCCTTCGCCAACACCACCGGTAAAGATCAGCCCATCTAACCCACCCATCGCCGCGACAAGGGAGCCTAGCTCACGACAAATGCGGTAAATAAAGAATGACATTGCAAATGCTGCTTTTGGCTCGTTGCTTTGCTCCAACTGGCGAATATCACTAGTTACACCAGACAAACCAAGCAAGCCTGATTGCTCATTTAACAGCCTTGATATTGCCTGCACCGACATACCCAATTGTTGATTCAAGTAAAAGACAACACCCGCATCAATGGCACCACTACGGGTCGCCATTGGTAACCCGTCCAGAGGCGTAAAGCTCATGGTCGTTGCCACACTTTGACAGTTAACCATGGCACACATGCTCGCGCCTTGACCTAGATGCGCAATAACGACTTTATTGTCTTTAATTTCACGAATTTTTTGTGGCAGGTTGGCGGCGATAGACTCATAAGATAAGCCATGGAATCCGTAAGGTTTTATACCCTGCTCTGTATATGTCTCTGGTAGCGCAAAGGTTTGTGCCACCGCAGGCATGGTGCGGTGAAATGCTGTATCAAAACAGGCAACCTGCGGCAACCTGGGGTGCGCTGCGGCGACCGCCCTG
>CBDUKY010000564.1:0-1734 GCA_965367925.1 uncultured Pseudomonadales bacterium
ATCCGTATGTGTTCTCGCTGCGAGCAGTATCTCCATACCAAAGGCGCGGCCTAATCGAGCGACAGCGGAACCCAACCCACCGTGACCGACAATGCCAAGGGTCTTACCAGATAGCTCAATTATGGGATGGTCGAGACGGGTGAAGACCTTACTCTGCTGCCATAGACCTTCTCTGACGTCTGCCTGATATTGAATCTGTTGGGTTGCGAGATTTAGCATCAAATTAATTGTGTGTTGTGCAACAGAAGGCGTGCCATAGCCCACGGCATTACAAACTGGAATCTTATGTTTACTTGCGGCAATTAGATCAACATTGTTTGTGCCGGTTGCGAGTACACAAATTAATTTTAGTTTTGCAGCGCTGCCTATTGCGGCGGCATCTAGCTGAATCTTATTCGTAAGCACAACCTCAGCATTAGCGATTCGTTGCTGTATATCAGTACTGACGGTGGTTGGAAAAACATCGCAGCTTGTAAAATGGCTCGTTAATTCAGATAGATCAATATTGCCTAGACTCTCTGCATCAAGCATAACTCCGTGCATTAGTTTCTTACCTCGTGGCGTTTTGTCATATCATTGAACCGTTACTCTGCTGTGAGTTTGCCAAAGGGGCAGGGGATAAACCAGTTACCTGTTAATGAAGTCGAGCAGGGTTACGCCTAAAACAACCTGAGAGAGAATCATGGCAACGAATACGGAAATCATTGAATCCTTTATTAACGCCTGGGCAAATCTAAACCCAGAGCAACTGGTCGCCTACTTCACTGAAGATGGTACCTACCACAATATGCCCATGCAGCCGGTAAATGGACGAGAGAATCTGCTGACTTTTATCAAGGGTTTTATTGGTGGCTGGGATAAGACGAACTGGGAGATTATTAATATGGTCGAGCAGGGTGATCTTGTCATAGCCGAGCGAATTGATCATACAAACGCTGCTGGAAAATCGGTGGATCTAGCGTGTGTTGGCGTGTTCGAAATGGTGGATGGCAAAATCAAAGTCTGGCGGGACTATTTTGATCTTGGGACCTATATGAAGGCGATGGCTGATGGTTAATCACTGATAGTAGCAACAAAAAAAGGGCCTTAAGGCCCTTTTTTTGTTGCTAGATTATTGGCCAGAGTATGAATCGCTTAACCTAGCGCTGCATTGAACTCAGCAATACGATCTGCTTTAGAAGCTAACAACTCTTCAGTGTCGCCCTCAACAGTGATTGAAATGATCTTATCGCCTTGCTCAATCGCGTCAACGACTGCCTGATCCTCAGCGCTATTGACTTCACCGAAAATTGCGTGGGCATCATCAAGGTGTGGGGTAGGACCATGGGTGATGAAAAACTGGCTACCATTGGTACCTGGGCCTGCATTTGCCATGGATAGTTTGCCTGCCGCATCGTGGCGTAGACTTGGATCAAATTCATCCTCGAAGCGGTATCCAGGACCACCAGTACCAGTACCCTGTGGGCAGCCGCCCTGGATCATAAAGTTGCTGATGACCCGATGAAAGTTAAGACCGTCGTAGAAACCCTTCTGGGCCAGGTTAACGAAGCTAGCAACCGTTAAGGGCACCTTATCTGGGAAAAAGTTGATATTGATCGTGCCTTTTGAGGTCTCAAATTTTGCAGTGATATTCATGTAAGTTTCCTGGTGGTTTTATCGGGATTTCATGTCGACATAGTCGCGCTGCTTGCTGCACAGATAGAGCTGTCTAGTTCGTGCGATCTTGTAGGGCGC
>CBDUKY010000565.1:0-1728 GCA_965367925.1 uncultured Pseudomonadales bacterium
TTCCTCACCAATCGGACGGATGGACCCTGCAGAAGCACTGGTACTGACAAAATTCCTCGCTTCCAGGAAGTAATCTAGTCATCGTTAAACAAATCATCCAGCGGGTTATGGCTGCTGGATGATTTGTATTGACTCAAGATGTCTTCCTGCTCATCAATCTCACTATCAGCGCTATCTTCTCCACCAAACAGTGCATCGAGCTTTGATCTGGCATTGTCATTATTTTGCCCTGTTGCACAAAATGCGTTTGGTTTCGGTTTGAAGTAGCTACAGAAGTTTGCGGTCTCCTTATTGCCTGGCGGATCAGCCAGGTCTTCCAGGCAATCACCAGGTCTGCCTTTTTCATAGTGCTGACATAGCCGACAGCAATGCAGTACCTCAAAACACTTCTGGCAATTTGCATGCCGACTGATAGGGAGGGGAATATCGTCAATGCTCTCACCACAATTCCAGCATTGTAATCCGACAGCTGAACTCATCGTTCGACACTCCTGTTGCTTATTTGTTAGCGGATCTCTGGCATGGGTTTCATAGCACCTTGCCAGGGTTGAATAGGTTCATCGGGAATATCATCGACAAAATCTTCTTCTTTGAATACCTTGAAGCCACGTGATAAATAGTTTGGCAATGCCTGTGGATGATCGAGGCTACAAGTATGTAACCAGACCCGATTACCACCGAGCTGCCATGCCCGGGCGATGGCATCTTCCAATAGGGTTTTACCTAGCCCTTTACCAATAAACTCAGGCAATAGACCGAAGTAGCAAATTTCGGTGCTGCGGGCCATCTGCGCCTCTAATTCAAAATAGCCTATTGGTGTACCTTCTTGGTAGGCAATCCAGGTTTCGATATTGGACCGGGAAAGAAAAGCCTCCCATTCGGCATAGCTCCACTTTAAGCGCATATACCATTGCCATTGTGCACCAACGGCTACGTAGAGGAATCGGTTTAGTTCTGGTAGACAGGTTGCTGTCTTTTTTAGTTCGTAGGGTCTGGGGCTAGTTTGATCTGGATCTGGTTGTTTTTCTGTCATTTCCAGATGCCAGACATGAATGTCCTTTTTCATTGGTCGTCTCCGGCGGCTAGGCGTTAGTTGCCCAGCCACCAGAAAATGGCACAACCTGACCGACGATAAAATCACTATTTTCAGAAGCAAGGAATAAGGCCAGTTCTGCAGATTCTTGCGCCTTTGCGACCCGGCGAATCGGTACATTTCTCGCCAGATGTTTTTGAAACCGCTCTGACGCAACAAGGTCGTCAGGGAAATAGGCGGGATTACTCACATAGTTCTGAGCGATGGCATTGATTTGTACATTCTCTGCAGCGAATTCTAGTCCCGTTGCCTTAATAAAGGCATTTTGCGCACCTCTGGCGGCACAATAGGCGCTTGAACCAGGGATGCCACGCAGTGGTGCAGCGCTGGTGATGGCAACAATTTTTCCGTGACCACGGGCAGCCATTTGTGGTGCATAGTGTCGTATCAAGCGCATAAGCGGGTGGACCATAACATCGAACAAGGTATGCCATGCCTCGTCTGTGATGGCAGCAACGGGACTATTGCTTGGATCATAGGCGAGGTTGGCGATAAGAATATCCGGTGTTGGATGTGCGCGCGCGAAAGCTTCGAAATCTTCACCGGCAGGCACAAGACCCTTTACTGCTGAGACATCGGCACCTTCACTGCCAAACAATTCTGTAATAGCGGGGCCCATATAGTCCTCGCACTGG
>CBDUKY010000566.1:0-1673 GCA_965367925.1 uncultured Pseudomonadales bacterium
AGCAGCACCAAAGCCTGTTCTATCCTTACCTGCGGTGCAGTGGAGTAAAAAGCCATTGTCGACATTCAATAGTTCATGGAAGAGCTGCCGATACTCAGCAACATGATCCTGTGCTATCTCACGGGTGATCTTCCGCATATAGTCAATGCGATGTTGCGTTGTATGGGCCGGGTCCTGAAGGCTTGCTTGCAAGTCAGGAGAGCTACCAGGGGCGATAGGAATATGGATCCGGCAATGAAATGGTGCTGTATCTGGCGTGGGGGCCAATTGAACTTCATCCTGCCGTCTTAAATCGCAAATTACACCGATATTCAAGGCAGCAAAGTCATCGTAAGCATGGTCCGGAATGCCAGTTAACATGCCACAGCGAAATAGTTTACCTGTTTGTACCCGCTTACCACTTGCTGTCTGATAGCCGCCAAAATCACGAAAGTTCAAAGACCCTTCAAGGCCGATAAATCGTTTGTCCGGGTTATCTGTCGACAATGTGGTGCCTCAATTGGAAGTGGTTTAGAACAAGGTTAACGGCGCCCTGTTAAGCGCCGTTAACGTTTTGCCTGTTGTCAGAAATGCCTATGCAGGTTTAAAGAGAGGCACATTTAAGTCCTCATGTTCCTCCCATTCAAGCACAACCTTCTGGCCGATAGAGACTTCTTCTGGTGTTACGTTAATCACATTAGATAGGATTCGTGGACCTTCATCCAGGTCTATCCATGCCACGATGTAGGGCACCAGATTTCGGAAAAAGGGATGATAGCTCTGTCTTACAACACTATAGGAATAGACTGTCGCGTTGCCGGAAGCAACCTTCCATTCCAGGGTGCCTCCAGTACAGCCAGTGCAGTGCCTGCGGGGATAAAAGACAACCGTGTTGCAATCTTTACATTGCTGATAGCGAAACTCTTTTTCTTTAGTGCCGGCCCAGAATTCCTTTGTATCGTATTCGTCAGCGCGTGGTACAGGTCGTTTAACGTCATTCATGATTAGTCCCTCCCCAAAATAATTGTTCCAGCAGCATGGCGACTACCTAGCATACCGCCATTACCATGGGCGACAGCCAATTTTGCCCCCTCAACTTGTGATGTAGATTCGCCGCGAAGTTGCCGGGCAGCTTCAATCAGCAGGAAGATGCCGCGCATACCAGGGTGATTGGATGACAAGCCGCCACCGTCAGTATTTAGTGCGGGTCCATCATTGGGTCTATCGAATCTCAATCGACCACCTTCAACCCAGCTACCACCTTCACCTTTTTTGCAAAACCCAAGGTCTTCTAACAAGGTTAGAACAGTGATGCTGAACGAGTCATAGATCATGGCAATATCAATTTCTGATGGGGTAACACCTGCTTCACCAAATGCCTGTGGCGCTGACTGCACTGCAGCGCTAGTAGTAATGTCACCACCATTTTCAGGGTACTTTGTCGCTTCACCGCTACCGAGAATCCAGACCGGACTTTTTTTACAGTCTCTTGCGACTTCAGGCGACGCAATAACCACGGCACCGCCGCCATCTGAAATCATGCAACATTCGAGTAGGTGCAGTGGGTCCGCGATCATGCGGGAATTGACAACATCTTCAATGCTAGTTTCTCTGATATCGAGAAACTCAAGATCTTCCATGGCCTGCACGGCTTCCGGATTGCGCATGGCGTGATAGCGAGTCGCGGTCGATAT
>CBDUKY010000567.1:0-1608 GCA_965367925.1 uncultured Pseudomonadales bacterium
GCTGCGAGAGGCATATCGCCTAACTCGTCAAGAAATAAGGTGCCATTGTTAGCCGCCTCAATACGACCAATATTCTGGCTGGCGGCACCGGTAAAGGAACCCTTTTCATGGCCAAAAAGTTCACTTTCAATAAGCGTATCTGGAATTGCTGCACAGTTGATGGCCGCAAATGGTTGGCCTGCACGAGGACTCAAATTGTGGACCGCTCTGGCAAGGACTTCTTTGCCTGTTCCGCTTTCACCAATCAAGGAGCAGGTGATATCAGTCTTTGCGATCTTTTCTAACTTGTGACAAATCGCCAGCATTGCTGGATTACTAGAAATCAATCCATCGAGTGGTGAAACGTCACCTTCAAGAAGTTGTTGGTTTTTCTTCTCGAGCTCATGCATTTGAAATGCACGGTCTACAATCAGGTCGAGAATTTGCGTATCAACTGGTTTGGGATAAAAATCATAGGCACCCATTGAGACTGCCCTTAATGCATCGTCAGTTTCCTGACTGCCCGTCACAACAATAACCTTGGTGTGCTTCGATAGGCGCAAAATGTTTTGCATGGTTCGGAAGCCTTCAGAAACCTCATCAGGCCTTGGTGGCAATCCTAAATCCTGAATAACAACAGGTGGCTCATGGAGCCGCAGGGCATCGATAGCAGAGTCATAATCTTCTGCAAGAACAACATCATAGTCACTTTCACTGAAGTGCCATTTTAATTGCTTCTGAAGACCTGGATCGTCCTCTACAATAAGTAGCGCCTGATTTTTCCTATCCATGTTGCATCGCTTTCCCTTAATGGTCATCGCAATTCAGGGGCCGTATTCAACCCCATCAATGACAGCAGATCAACTGCCGTAACATTATTTTAATGTCTGATATACGAAAGTTTAGACCTTCTGGAACCTAGTTAGTGTAAGGAAAATGTAATTTCTTCCACCTTGCCGGAAACGAATTTAATTTTGCGCTTAATTAACAATCATTTAGATGTGCAGCGCACCAAATTTGAGACATAAAAAAAGCGGCTAGAGCCGCTTTTTTTCTACCTGCTGCCGATTTAGGCGAACTGTAGCTTGCGCGTTCGAACACGTGCAGCAAACAATCCAACTAGACCCAGAAGTACGATGGCTAGAGATTCAGGCTCAGGTACATTGATGCTATCGATTGTACCGCGGATGTTGTCGTTACCACATGACATGGTCCAATGAACGTCGATTGCTTCAATATCAATGTTGAAGGCTGAAGTATCAAAAGACACAATTCTGTAGTAGCTGCTAGTCTCACCGGCCAGTGTACCCTTGGCTGCTGTGGTACCAAAACCCAGGTCACCAAGATCAAAGTCAGTTGCTGTTTGTGCTGCATCAATTGAATCAATTGCAAACGGGTTAGAGATTGCATGGGCAGCTACAACATCGTTATCCCAGGTATCAACTGCGTAGAGGCCTGCGGCATCAATCCCAGCACCACCAGTGAAATCAACATTGTGAGGGTTATAGTTGTTGTTAGTGCCGTTGCCATATGACTTGGTGAACAAACCGAAGTCCGCGCCATACTCGTAAGTTGTGCCGTCACCCAGGTCTACATCCCCATCAAAAGAAAGGGCCAGATCACCTGAGT
>CBDUKY010000568.1:0-1604 GCA_965367925.1 uncultured Pseudomonadales bacterium
TTAAAGAACCAATCTTTAGTCAGGACGCAGCGTTTAATCCAGTCTTTGTTGTTGTGGACTATGAAGTCGATGGTGATGGCACTGATGAGCTAAATACAGGTGGTCGGTTTGCTTACAAGCCGAATGAAGATCTGGAGTTAGGTGTTACGCTAATCAAAGAAGGGGTTGCCCGACGCGAGGGTGAACTTGCCGGCATTGATGTACGCTACGATCTTGACGAGTCGACTCAAATTCGCGCTGAAGTTGCCGCGACGAAGAATGATATCAATGGTATTGAATCCGATGGGTCAGCTTATTTGATTGAAGCGACACGCAGGGACGGCAAGTTGGACGCATCTGCTTACGTGAGAGAACAGGAAGGTAGCTTTGGTCTCGGACAACAAAATGCCAGTGAATCAGGTTCCCGAAAACTAGGTATTCAAGGAACCTACCAGATAGCAGAAGGCATAGAAGTCGCTGGTGAGTTATATCGGGAGACAGATCTTGCAACAGGCAATGATCAAGATGTGGCAGCAACTACCATGCAGATGCAGGGTGACAACTATACGATTAACACCGGGCTTCGCTCTGCCATGAGCGAGAGCAATGGTGAGGATCAGGTATCAAATCAACTGTTAGTTGGCGGTAGCTATCGAATTCTTGACGGTAAGGTTACCTTGAACGCAAATGCAGACACGCCCATTGCTGGGAAAGGCGAGGCTGGTGATTTTCCTAAGAGATTGCGCGTGGGTCTTGATTACAAGCTCAATGACAAGATCACGCTAAAGGCAGAGCAAGAGTTTAGCTGGGGCGACGAAGAAGATACCCAGGGTACTAGAATCGGCATGAGTTCACAGCTGTGGAAAGGTGGTGATCTGGTCACGAACTTTGAACAAACAAGTGAAGAGGGCGCCGAGCGTCTTGCTGCGGTTGCTGGCCTGAAGCAGCGCTGGGAACTAAATGATAACTGGAGTTTCGATTTTGGCGTCGATCGATCTCAGACCATGAAGCAAACCAGAAAAGCACCAGCTCTGCAGGTTACAACGGTTTACTCCAGCCCGGGTAACGATGACTTTACCTCGATGACTTTTGGTTCCCGTTATCAAAAGGATGCCTGGGACTGGTCAACCAGAGTTGAATATCGAGATGCTGATAGCGAGGATAAGATTAATTTGATGAGTGACGTCATCCATAACCTGGATGAAGGACAACAGCTGCTAGCGAAGGTGGATATCCAGCGTTCCCAGGGCGATCTAACAGACACCTTCAAGGCGGATATTCAGCTTGGATATTCCTATCGCCCTGATGACAGTCGTTGGACTGTTTTCAATAGGCTCGACTTGCAACACAGTGCTTCTGAGAATATAGGTTTTGATTTAACGTCCCAGAAAATTATTAACAATTTGAACGCGAATTACGTTTGGAGTGAGGATACTCAGGTAGCATTCCAATATGGGCTAAAGTATGTCGTTGATAACTTCGATAATGATGAGTATCGAGGCTTTACCGATCTCTATGGTATGGAAGTCAGACATGACTTAAGTAGTCAGTGGGATATCGGTTTCCAGGGCAGCATGTACAACAGTTGGGATGCTGGTGTGTCAGACTACTCCTACGGTGTCTCT
>CBDUKY010000569.1:0-1582 GCA_965367925.1 uncultured Pseudomonadales bacterium
TGTTAGATTGATGACCAAAAATGATGCACTTACCTATGCCAAGCAGAATATCAGGATCAACTCTGTACATCCTGGCTTTATCATGACACCGCTAGTTGAGGCACTTGCAGCAGAATCTCCACAAGGCGCTGATGCATTTAAGCAGGCACTTGATGATGCCCACCCCATTGGTCATGTCGGTGAACCCATTGATATTGCCTATGGCGTCCTGTACCTGGCATCAGACGAATCCAAGTTCACTACCGGCAGTGAACTGGTAATTGATGGTGGCTACACCGCCCGCTAATCATCGAAGTAGGTAAGTTCAATAGATTAGATGCCTTCTTATTGATGGCATCTAGTTTTCCCCACGCTTTCTGAATTTTATTCATTGTATAGCCAGTTTTTATGTATGTGGCCGGAGATCGTTAAATGAAAATAGGAATCCCAAAAGAGATTCACCCTGGTGAGCGCCGTGTGGCATCAACGCCGAAGGTGGTTGCCCAATTGTCAAAAATGGGTTTCAGCGTCGCAGTTGAAGCTGGTGCGGGTACAGCAGCTAGCTACACAGATGAGGCATACGCAGCTGCTGGTTGTGAGATTGTGTCCTCAGCAAAGGAACTATGGAGTCAGTCCGATATTGTCCTAAAAGTACAAGCACCCGAAGCGAGCGAGGTCAACTTTCTTCGTTCAGGTCAAACCCTGATTAGTTTCCTCTGGCCAGCGCAGAATCCTGAATTACTAAAGCAGTTAACCGAGCGCGGTGTCACCGCTATCGCTATGGATAGCATCCCGCGCATATCCCGCGCGCAAGAAATGGATGCCCGCAGCTCCATGGCCAACGTTTCTGGCTATCGCGCTATCGTCGAGGCAGAAGAGAATTTTGGTCGCTTTTTTGCGGGGCAAATCACCGCGGCTGGTAAGGTGCCACCAGCCAAAGTGCTGGTGATAGGTGCAGGTGTTGCAGGTCTTGAAGCAATAGGTACTGCAAAGAGCCTGGGTGCGATCGTTCGTGCGTTTGATACACGACCCGAAGTGAAAGAACAAATCGAAAGTATGGACGCTGAATTCCTGATGCTCGATTTCAAAGATGAAGGCGGTACTGGCGAAGGCGGTTACGCAAAGGTGATGAGTGACGAGTTCATTGAAGCTGAAATGAATCTATTTGCGGAACAGGCCAGGGACGTCGACATCATTGTCACGACCGCTTTGATTCCAGGAAAACCCGCACCGAGATTAATAACCACTGACATGATCAAGTCAATGAAGCCAGGTAGTGTCCTGGTTGACCTGGCTGCAGAGCAGGGCGGTAATTGTGAACTAACTGTGCCCGGTGAGGTTGTTGTCCGCCATGGTGTGTCGATTATTGGCTATACAGATTTACCAAGCCGTATGGCAACGCAATCCAGTCAATTGTATGCCACTAACCTACGTAATCTCCTGTCCGAGATGACACCAGAGAAGACGGGAGAGATTGTTATCAACATGGATGATGACGTGATCAGGGGCGCAACTGTTTGCACAGGCGGGGAAACGACCTGGCCGCCACCTGTTCCTCAATTGTCCATGGCGCCGAAGACAGTAGCCGTTGAACCAGCACCAG